>CBDUWQ010000255.1:0-4985 GCA_965370965.1 uncultured Bacteroidales bacterium | reverse complement strand
TTTTTCTTTTTTATTTGATTCGAATTTACTATTTTTTTTTTTGGCTACAATTCAGTTAGTAAATTTAAAAAATCAATTATATAGAAAAAATTATTTAGAGGTTTTTTTTTAAAAATAGTGTTTAAACACAAAAAAAACCGACCAATGGTCGGTTTTTTTTGTTAAATTCTTATTTTAGGAGGTCATTGAGGTACATATGAAAATAATTAAGAGTTAATATTTTTCATAAATTGGCAGATATGTTTTTAAAACCGATTGGGGTTACATGTGTTTTAATTGAAAATTTTAAATCATCTACCGGTAGTAACATTAAATTTTATCCAATTCAACAGTAAAATGCCTCATTATAGGAGCTTCCCAAAGAATTTTATAGCCTGACTTTATGGAGTTTCTTCTGTCAAATACATTTTTAAGGGCAACAGCAATAACATCCATATGGTTGTTTGTATATGTTCGCCGCGGAATTGCTAAACGCAGTAATTCCAAATCGGGATATCGATTTTCCCTTGTGTCAGGGTCGCGGTCGGCCAATAATGTACCTATTTCAACACCTCTAATGCCGGCTTCAATATAAAGTTCAATCCCCAATGTTTGGGCAATATATTCATTTTTAGGCACATTGTGCAGTATTTTTTTTGCATCAACAAAAACAGCATGACCGCCAATAGGCTTTTGTATTGGAATACCAAATTCAATTAACCGGTTTCCCAAATAGGCTACCTGATTAATACGTGTTTCAAGGTAATCAAACTCGGTGCCTTCATCAAGGCCTTGTGTTAAAGCATTCATATCGCGTCCCGACATTCCTCCGTAAGTAATAAACCCCTCAAACATAATATTGTAGGTTGATGCCTGACGAAAAAGTTCCTTATCTTTAAAGCCAATAAAGCCTCCCATATTTACTATGGCATCTTTTTTACTGCTCATTGTGGCAAAATCGGCGTATTTGTACATTTCCAAAACAATCTCTTTAATAGTTTTGTCGGTATATCCGTTTTCGCGGGTTTTAATAAAGTATGCATTTTCAGCAAATCTTGCCGAATCAAATAGCAATGATATGCCGTGTTTTTTTGCAACAGCCGATACATTTTTAATATTTGCCATTGAAACAGGTTGGCCGCCGGCAGTATTATTGGTAAGGGTTAAAATTATAAAAGGTATTTTATCTTTTGTATTTTCGCTTATTACCTTTTCAAGTTTGTTTATATCAATATTGCCTTTAAAAGGATGCATGTCATTTGTGTCAAAAGCTTCGTCAATAGTACAGTCGATAGCTTTTGCCTTACGGAATTCGATATGGCCTTTTGTTGTGTCAAAATGCGAGTTGCCGGGTACAATATCGCCGCTTTTAACTAAAACCGAAAAAAGCACATTCTCGGCAGCGCGCCCTTGGTGTGTTGGTAAAAAATAGTTGAAACCAAAAATCCTTTTTATGGCATCTTTCATATTGTGATATGAACGTGCACCGGCATACGACTCGTCGCCAACCATCATTGCCGACCATTGTTTGTCGCTCATTGCACCGGTACCCGAATCGGTTAACAGGTCAATAAAAACTTGCTCGCTACGCAGGTTAAAAAAGTTGTATTTTGCTTCGCGAATCCATTTTTCTCTCTCAATGCGTGTGCTCCGGCGGATTGTTTCCACCATTTTTATTTTATATGATTCTGCAAATGGTAATTCCATAATATTATTTTTTATTTGAATAATGCTTTAATGTGCAAGCTTTATTCACAATTTTGATTTAAAATTTAAGAAAAAATTAGTTTGATGTAGTGTTGTATTGCTAATTATTTAGCTACTACTTTGTTTTGTGGAGTTGGAGCTATATACGATACTTGTCCCTGTTTTTAAGATTCAGGAATACTATTAAAGGGAGTATTATTTGATAGAAAATTTTTTCCATTATAATATTATATTGTGTACAAAAGTAATTAAAATGAATAAAAGCAGTATCGATTATATTATATTTTTTAGCATATATACGCAATCGGATTGTTTTTGTTCATTTATGTAGCATATATAATAATAAATATTACGAAAAGCTACACATAGTTTCCGCAAAGTTCTGCAAAGGTTGTTTTCATGTGTTTGCCCTGAGAATGTTGATTGAAATTCTCATATCTTTGGAAAAATGATTAAATTTGTAAAAACTTGAAGGTAATGGGTAATAAAAATTTAATACGGTTTGATTGGGCTATAAAATGGCTTTTAAGAAATAAAGCTGATTTTTTGGTACTGGAGGGTTTTTTATCCGAACTTTTGAACGAGAAAATAGAAATTGAGGAGACACTTGAGAGCGAAGGGAATCAACAAACAGATATTGATAAGTTTAACCGTGTTGATATTCTTGTTAAAAATTCAAAAGGGGAATTGGTAATTATTGAAATACAGAACCAGAATGAATTTGATTACTTTCAACGCATGACTTATGGAGCATCGAAAGTAACAACTGAATTTTTAGCATTAGGAGAGAAGTATAAGAACCTTAAAAAGGTATATTCAATTAACATTGTATATTTTGATTTAGGACAAGGAAAGGATTATGTTTATCATGGTAAGACTGATTTTATAGGAGTTCATAAATCAGATAAGTTATTATTATCTGCAAAGCAATCTGAAATATTTGGAAAAACCGAACTATCAGAAATCTTGCCTGAGTATTATGTAATTAAGGTTAATAATTTTGATGATATTGCAAATGACAAGTTGGATCAATGGATATATTATTTGAAAAATAATATAATAAAAGATGATTTTACAGCTCAGGGAATGGATAAAGCGAGAGAGCTTTGGCGAGTTGATAATTTATCGGAGGAAGACCGAAAAAAATACCTAAAGCATCTTGATAATTTGCATTTTCATGCCAGTATGGAGTGGACATTAAAAATTGAAGCAGAAGATAAGGTTGAAAAAAGAGGAATTAAGAAAGGAATTGAACAAGGAATTGAACAAGTTGCCAAAGGTTTGAAGGATAAGAAAGTTGATATTAAAACAATTATTGCAGTAACTGGACTGACAAAGGACGAAATAGATGAGTTGTAATATCGGCATCTGTAAAAGCATAGCCAAGGTAGTAGTGAATATGAACATTGTAGCCTACAAAGAAAATAGTTTTAACTTGAAAAATTTGAGTACCGCAGTTGGCTTCCATTTTTATACAAACCGTTGTTTTGCAACTGTTTTTTAATACTCAAAAATAGTTTATGGCTAAATATGTTGTTATTATTGCATTTATAGGGTTTGTTTTTCAATTAAAGGCACAACTTGGGCAGGGTGTAATTGAAAATACCGATACCATTGACTATAAATCAATAGTAATTAATTATTTAAACGAATATCCTCCGGCAAATAAAAAGGACTCTGTTTTTATACAGTCGTTTAAATATTTAGATAACATAACAATTGCCGATTCGAATAAACAGTGCTTTGAGCATATAAAGCAGTTGCTTTTAAGTAATAAGCCTAAGCATGAAATTAAAAAGCTTTGGCAGTTTCGCAATAAGGTTGATAGCTTAAACAAAATAAGGCACGAAATTTTAACCGACTACTGGAATAGGCAGAGCTTGCAAAATATGGCCGATACTGGCGATGTGAGCTCAATGGATAGCTTGTTTTTTGATATGCTTGATGCATTAACCTATCAGGACACAATAAATATTGACAGCATATTGCAGGTGTTAAATCCGTATAACGACACTTTATTATTGGCAATTGATAAGGTTATAAATAGTTTTAATAAAAGCAGTTTGGTACAATGGATTGAGAAAATGCGTAACGATACCATTAACATTTATTTGGTTAATATTAATGGCGATTCGCTTTTGGTACGCCTTTACGAAGATAACCCTTTTTTGATAAGGTTTGGTTTAACTGATTATTGGGGTACTAAAATTCCGGCTGTTATTAGAGATGTTGAAAAACGATCGTTTAAAATATTGATTGATGATACACGAGAATTAGATTATCAACCCGATGAGAAAGCGAAGGAGGCTATGGGGCAGTTTGGTGGTATGGAAAAAGAGAGGAATCTTACCTTAACAACAATTCCTTATAAAAAACAAAAACCTATTTGGATTATTGGTGGCAATACAAATATTGACATGTCGCAAGTTGGCTTGTATCAATGGGCGCAGGGAGGAGACCCCTCTGTATCAATTTTGACAGGTTTAGAGCTTTTTGCTAATTATGAAAAAGACAAAATAAACTGGGACAATAAAGGTAAGTTTAGATACGGTGTTATTAGGCAAGGGCGTTATAAGAAAGATTCAACCGCCCAGTTTAGGTCAAATGAAGATAGGATAGAGTTATCGACAAAGTATGGTATTAAGGTTTTTAGCAATTATTATGCCTCGGTTGAGGGTGATTTTAAATCGCAGTTTACATCTACTTATGATTGGGATGGGAATACAAAAGGTAAAAAAATATCAGATTTTATGAGCCCGGCATATATAATTTTATCGTTAGGTTTAGACTATAAGCCCAATAAGCACACATCGTTGTTTTTGTCGCCCATTACAACTAAAACAACGTTTGTAATGGATGCATCGGCTGATATAAAAAGGAGGTATAGTGTTGATACTACAATGAATAATAGGAGGGAGCTTGGGGCACGGATAAAAGGGTTGCATAAAATTAAATTGTGGGGTGATATTGAGTTAAAGAACTCTTTTGAACTATTTTCAAACTATTTGCTTAACCCACAAAATATTGATGTTAATTGGGAAATGAATATTGTTTTTCCGGTAAACGATTTTATTAGAGCCACTATAAGTACACATTTAATTTACGATGACGATACAAGTGTGCCAAAGTATAGGGTTAATGATGCGGGGCAAGAGGAGAAGTATGAGGGCAAGGGAGTGCAGTTTAGAGAGATGATTACTATTGGTTTTGCAATGAAATTTTAATTTAACCTAAATTGAGCAATTATTAATTAATAAGGTCAATACTCAATACTCAATACCCCTTATTGAAGTAAATAG
>CBDUWQ010000254.1:0-5054 GCA_965370965.1 uncultured Bacteroidales bacterium | reverse complement strand
TTTTATTTATGCAAAGATAATAAAAATAATTGTAACTAAGTTAACACCTCTATAGTTCTATTCTATCTGTTGAATTTGTTACTAAATATAATGTTGATTTTAAATATGAAGAATACTTGAACTTAATAAAAGAATATTCAAGAATAAAAGCTTTCATTATTTATAATGCCCCTTTTGAGCAATTATTTACAAAAAATACTATTGGAGCTCTAGGTAATCTAATCTGCACAAAAAAAAAATTAAATCTAAAATTAAAAGAGCGAGCTTTCGGTGTTTTTTCAGTAAATGTAGCAATATTTACAGAAGCCCAAAATCATAATTTGTTTTTTAACAGAAAAGTAGTTATTGATACAAAAGGTTTTATTCGGAATCATTTGCTTTCGGGAAAAAGCTTTGGCAATATTTCTATAAACAGTATTGAATCAGTAATTTCAAAAGCTGATTTTCAAAAGTTTTGGTATATTTCCAAAGATAATGTTGCAATTTGTAAGTATTGTGAATTTAGATATGTTTGTTTAGACGATAGAATTGATTTAGCTAATGCAGAAGGATTATGGTATTATAAATCAGAATGCCAATACAATCCGTTTATTGCTAAGCACAATAAACAAGCTGATTTCATAACAGTTAAAGAATGGCAAGAACAGCAAAAATAAAAAACTACAATTTGACTTTCCCCCACCACCTCCAACTCGACGCTATGGATTGCGGCCCCACCTGTCTACGAATGGTAGCTGAGTACCACGGCAAAAAATATTCCCTGCAAAACTTACGCAGTAAAAGTTTTATTACCCGTGCCGGGGTAAGCATGTTGGGCATTTCAGATGCTGCCGAGGCAATTGGTTTTCGTACAATGGGAGTAAAGGCTTCGCTTGATAAAATGACAGAGGAACACCCTGTACCATTCATTGCACATTGGGGGCAAAACCATTTTGTGGTTGTTTATAAAATTAAAAACAATAAAGTTTACGTAGCCGACCCTGCTCATGGGTTAGTAACTTACACAACCGAGGAATTCAACAAGCAATGGGCAACCACCAAACAAGACGGTAAGAATATTGGCGTTGCACTTTTACTTGAACCAACCCCTGCATTTTACGAAATGGGCGGTGATAAACATAGCCGAACATCATTTGCTTTTTTACTGCAATACCTACGCCCGTATAAAAAGTTTTTGGTACAGTTGGCATTGGGTATGTTGCTTGGTAGTCTGTTACAGCTTATATTTCCATTTTTAACCCAAAGCATAGTCGATGTAGGTATCAATACCCAAAACCTAAACTTTGTCTATTTGGTATTAATAGCCCAAATGGTTTTATTCATTGCCCGAATGGCTACCGATTTTATTAGAGGGTGGATACTTTTGCATATCAGTACACGAATAAATATCTCGCTCATATCTGATTTTCTGATAAAGCTGATGAAACTGCCCATAAGCTTTTTCGACACCAAAATGATAGGCGACCTTATGCAGCGTATTGGCGACCACCGCAGAATAGAGAATTTCTTAACATCCGAAACCTTGAACATACTTTTCTCTTTTGTTAACCTGATAATCTTTGGGGCGGTATTGGCTTTTTACAGTTGGAAAATATTTGCAATATTTCTTGTTGGCTCGTTGCTTTATATAGCTTGGATACTGCTATTTATGAAAAAAAGGCGTACGCTAGATTTTAAGCGCTTTCAACAAGAGGCCGATAACCAGAGCAACCTTTATCAGCTTATTACAGGCATGCAAGAGATAAAACTCAACAACTGCGAAAAACAAAAACGCTGGGAGTGGGAACGTATTCAGGCAAAGCTGTTTAAAGTAAGCATAAAGGGGTTGGCACTTAGTCAATACCAACAAGCGGGTTCTGTATTTTGTTACTAATCAGTGTTAGAAAATAAATATAAAGTTATGTAACTTATTGATATTCTGATGAAATTGTGTTGCAGTGTTGCAGTGTTGCAGTAAAAAAACTACTGCATCACAAGAAAACAGCATCACAGCCTGCCTGGAATTGGCAGACAGGCATCACAAAAAATTACATTACTCCTTAATTTTAAAGACTTTGCTTACACTGATTAGTTACTGTATTTTTTAATGAGGGCAAAAATATTTTAATCTCATTTTTTGCAGCTACAGCAGTTATAGCTGGCGATATGACACTTGGTATGATGATGGCGGTACAATATATAACTGGTCAGCTAAACAGCCCTATTGCCCAAATGATACAATTTATGCAGAGCACACAAGATGCAAAAATTAGTCTTGAGCGTTTGGGCGAGATACATGAAAAAGAGGACGAGGAAAATGCTGATGAACCAAAACTAAGCGAGCTGCCAGAGCAAAAAGATATAAATATTGAAAACCTTATGTTTCAATACGAAGGTCCACATTCACCAAAAGTTTTAGATAGTATTAATTTGAACATTCCACAAAACAAAGTAACTGCTATTGTTGGCGCAAGTGGTAGCGGTAAAACCACATTGTTAAAATTAATGCTCGGCTTTTATCCGCCAATTGGGGGTAAAATACAGGTTGGTAAAACTGATATTGATAATTACAGCCAACGTATGTGGCGTGCAAAATGTGGCGTAGTAATGCAAGACGGTTACGTTTTTTCTGATACCATTGCCAACAATATTGCGGTAAGCGATGAAATAGTTGACCGAAAAAAACTTTTAGAGGCAGTGAAAGTTGCCAATATACAAGAGTTTATTGAAGAACTACCTTTAAGTTATAATACAAAAATTGGACAAGAGGGTAGTGGTACAAGTCAAGGACAGAAGCAACGTATGTTAATTGCCCGTGCTGTGTATAAAAATCCCGAATACATTTTTCTCGATGAAGCCACCAATGCCTTAGATGCCAATAACGAAAAGGTAATTATGGAAAACCTGCACGAATACTTTAAGGGTAGAACGGTTGTAGTAGTGGCACACAGGTTAAGTACCGTAAAAAATGCCGACCAAATTATTGTACTCGCCAAAGGAAAAATAGTTGAAACAGGAACCCATAATGAATTGGCAAAGAAAAAAGGTGCATATTATGAGTTGGTAAAAAATCAGCTTGAATTGGGAAATTAACTCTTCCTAAATGTTCTTAATTTCTTAATGGTTGAAAAAATAAATGATTAAAGGTGAGTGATATTGACAACATAGAATTACGCAGCGAAGAGGTTCAGGAGATACTTGGACACATTCCAAATAAAATAATCCGTTACGGAATAACAGTAATATTATCAATAATACTTTTAGTATTTATTGGCAGTTTCTTTTTTAAATACCCCGATATTCTGCCTGCACCTGTTGAAATATTATCAGAAAATCCGCCAATAACAGTAGTGGCAAAATCATCGGGCAACCTTGCACATATATTTGTTGCCGACTCGCAATATGTTAAAAAAAATGAGATACTTGGCGAGATAAAAAACCCTGCAAAATTAAAACACATCCTATATTTAAAACAACTCGTTGGTAAATTTGACAATATAACCTCATTCAATTGGCTTTCAATAATGCCAGACACTTTAAGTCTCGGTGATATCCAAAACAGCTATTCATCGTTTTATAAAGTATCAAAAGAGTACTTGCAATTCGAGGAGATTAACCATTTGCCTCAAAAAATTGCATCGCTCAAAAGCAAAAAAGCACAGTTGGAAAAGTATAGTAGGTTAATGAAAAAGCAGTCATTGTTAAAAGAGCAAGACTATGCTTTAGCAGAGAAAAAGTATCAGAGAGATTCAATATTATACAAAAAAGATGTAATCTCACTTTCGGATTTAGAAAAAGGAAAAAAAGATTTGTTGCAAAACAGATTGTCATTTGAAAGCACACTGTCAACAGAAGTAACCACGCAAATCCAGATTCAGGATTTGCAACGTCAGATATTTGACTTGCAAAATGAACAGATAAAACAGGCTCAAAACTTTCAAAACCAGTTGTTAGAGTTGTTAAATAATTTGAAGAGCCGTTTAGCTTGGTGGTACAACACTTATCTGTTAGTATCACCAATTGAGGGGATAGTAGCATTCAATAACGTTTGGAGCAGTAACCAATTTATAAAAACAGGCGACGATGTTTTTACCATTCTACCAAACAAGCAAACCGCAATAATTGGCAGGGCAATTTTGCCTGTTAAAGGAGCAGGCAAAGTAAAACCCGGACAAAAAGTAAACATAAAGTTCGATAATTATCCGTATCAGGAGTTTGGAATGCTCACGGCAGAAGTATCGTCAATATCGCGTGTTCCGAGTAAAGAAAATTATATTGTAGAAATATCGTTGCCCGATACGCTCGTTACCAATTACGGGTATTTATTGCCATTTTCACAAAAAATGTCTGGTACGGCCGAGATAATAACTGAGGATTTGCCGTTGATTGTCCGCCTGTTTAACCCATTAAAAGCAATATTAAAGAAGCACCTTGGAGCATCAAATGAAAACGTTGTGCGATTGGAAAAAAGGACAACAAAAAAGCAAAAGCCGAAAAAAGAAGAACCACAAAACAAACAAAATCGGCAAATACAAAACTCAACTCTTCAAGCAGCAGTATTGCCAAAAGATTTGTTGCCGCAAAAAAACATCAAAAATGACACAATAAAGCAAAAGAAAACAGTACATAAATACCATATTATAGCAGGTAGTTTTATTAATAAAACTGTTGCACAAAAAGCTGTATTAAGATTTGAGCAATTAGGCTATTCGTGTGTAATATTAGAAAGCAATAATGGCAGATACCGCTTGTCAATTTATGCATCCATAACAAAACACGATGCCTTAACAGAGCTAAAAAGAATAAAACAGCAGGAGAATATTGATGGTATTTGGGTTTTAAGAGAATAGTTAGCAGAAAGGTTAAATCAGCGCTTGTCTCCCCTTGGAGAGCCTGTGCTGTACTTGTTTCGGTAGGGTGTCCGGCAATTGCCGGACGGGGGAGGAACTAATTTTTCTTATAAACTACAAATCTCACTCCCAAACTGACATTAATGCTGTTCAAATTATAGTGCTAAACTCATAAGCCACACATATAATCTGCCAAGCTTACCTGTTTATTGTTCAAGTCAAGCT
>CBDUWQ010000253.1:0-5065 GCA_965370965.1 uncultured Bacteroidales bacterium | reverse complement strand
TCTGATGGAGGCTTTGCTATAACAGCCCGAGGCGTTTGTTACAGTACAAGTAGCAACCCAACTATTGCTGATAACAAAACGGTTGATGGTAGCGGAATAGGTTCGTTTGTCAGTAGCTTGACGGCTATGTCCGCAAATACAACCTATTATGTTAGAGCTTATGCAACCAACAGCATTGGCACAGTTTACGGTAATGAAATTAATTTTACAACACAAGATGGTTTACCACAACTAACTACTACAGCAATTTCTGAAATTACGGCTACCACAGCCACCACAGGTGGAAATATTACATCTGATGGAGGCTTTGCTATAACAGCCCGAGGCGTTTGTTACAGTACAAGTAGCACCCCAACTATTGCTGATAACAAAACGGTTGATGGCAGTGGAATAGGCAGTTTTACAAGTAGTTTAACAGAATTAACTGTAAATACAACCTATTACGTACGTGCCTATGCAACGAATAGTATAGGTACAGTTTATGGTAATGAAGTAATTTTTACAACTTATGAATCTGTTGCTGATTATGATGGTAATACATATAGAATTGTTACCATTGGCACTCAAACATGGATGGCAGAAAACCTAAAAGTTACAAAATACCCCACCGGCACAGCCATACCTTTAGTAACCGACAATACAGCTTGGGCAAATTTGGGCAACAACGACACGGACAAAGCCTATTGCTATTATAACAACAATGCCAATGGCGAAGCAGCTACTTATGGAGCACTATATACTTATGCGGCAGCTAAAGATGCCTGCCCAACAGGTTGGCACTTACCAACAGATGCCGAATGGACAACCTTAGAAACTTTTATTGCTAACGATGGGCATTCAGGCACAGAAGGAACGGCATTGAAAGCAATAAATGGATGGAACAGCAGCGGCAACGGAACCGATGATTACGGTTTTTCCGCCCTTCCGGGTGGCTACCGCGACTACAGCAATGGCTCGTTCAACTACGTGGGCTACAACGGCTTCTGGTGGAGTAGTACCGAGAGCAGTAGTAGCTACGCCTACAACCGAAACCTGACCTACAACGACGCCGGTGTGTACCGCAACGGCTACGATAAGTCGTACGGCTTTAGTGTCCGTTGCCTCAGGGATTAGGTTATTTGGTTATTTACAATCCCATTTTTTTTCGGGATTGTATTATTTGTTTATTTGCGCGAAGCGCTCGATTTTTTTTAAATGAGGGTAATATCAAGCTAGCTTGAACATTGTCGAGTACGACTCAAAATCATGTTAAATAATTTTTTTGAAATGAAGTTATCTGAAATTTTACAATTAGAAGAAGAAAATACACAAATAATCCTACATAAAGAAGGCTTATTTTGGCGAGCTTACGAGCACTCAGCTTTTTTATTTGTTCAGCATATAAAAGAGTATAACCCGACCAAAAAGTATTATAAGAATGTGAATAAGGAAGTTGTTTTTTTGGGTTTTCCGCAAAATAGTTTTGCAAATATTGAAAGTATTTGCAATAAACAAAATTTTATTGTTAAAGTAAGTGCTAATCAAATAAAATTATCGGGGTTTTCAAAAATTGATAATTTGTCTTTTACAGAATGGAAAAACAATATTGCTCTTTTTTCAAAGCAAACGCTAATACACCAAAATGAATTAATTAATAAAATTCGTAATTTTTCCGTTGTGAGTAAAACCCCAATTGAGTGCCAGCAGTTTTTAATTGAATTACAAAATTATATTTCAAATTGAGGGTGCGGCTTTAAGCCCGCGCTCTCACTAATTTTAATTGTATGGCAAACTACATAGAATTACCTGTTTATAAGGCAACATACGACTTGCTTTTGCAAATATTTGAGTTAACAAATAAATTAGCTCGTGAATATAAATTTACTCTTGGCGAGAAACTGAAAAATGAAACAACCGAATTGTTGAGTAATATTTATCGTGCAAACAGAATAAGTGAAAAATCAAAGCTATTAGAAACTGCTCGTGAAAATTTGGAACTTGTTCGGCTGTACATTCGTATTTTGTTCGACACAAAACAAATAGGTTCAAAAAAACATATATTTATTAATCAGTCAATCGAAAAAGTTTCAAAACAACTTGCAGGTTGGCATAAATCAGTATTATAAACAGATACATAGCCGGAGTTACTTATTATCAGTATTGTTTATACAATTGTAATATGTAAGTGTGCAATTTTTAAATCCGACAGCCCGCTGGTGCTGTAAATACCTTTCAAAAAACAACCTGTTAGTGTCTTTTTCAAACCTAACAGCGTTTGTTTTAAATATAAAGGTTGGCATTAGCTATAAAAGATTTCATAATCTGAAAATGGTTATGCGACAAACCAAGTGGCTGTTTTTACGTTCCGCCCTTCCGGGTGGCAACCGCAACAACAGCAATGGCTCGTTCAACAACGTGGGCAACAACGGCAACTGGTGGAGTAGTACCGAGAACAGTAGTAGCAACGCCTACAACCGAAACCTGAACTACAACAACGCCAATGTGAACCGCAACAACAACAATAAGTCGAACGGCTTTAGTGTCCGTTGCCTCAGGGATTTAAAGTGTATTTTTCAAAGACCTGTCAGCGTGCGCAGCACCTGACAGCGTCTTTTTTATAAAAAGTTATAAAATGCAACTGAACCTATTCGCCAATAATATAATAACTAACCCCGAACAACTACTCGCCGATTTATTCAAAGCCTACTATAATGCCCGTAAAAACAAACGCAATACCATTAACCAGTTAAAATTTGAAATAGCCTACGAACAAAATATTTTTCAACTTTACGAATCAATTATTTCATACAGCTACAAACCCAAGCGCAGTATTTGCTTTGTAGTAAACAACCCGGTAAAACGTGAAATATTTGCTGCCGATTTTTGCGACCGTGTGGTACACCATCTAATATACAATTACATATCGCCCATATTCGAAAAAACCTTTATTAACGATAGCTATAGTTGCCGTATTGGCAAAGGCACCCATTATGGCATAAAACGTATCGACCATTTTATTCGTTCTTGCTCTCAAAACTATATCCAAAATTGTTACATCCTTAAACTCGATATTAAAGGCTATTTTATGGCAATGAACAAAACAATACTTTTTAATAAAGTTAAAACAGAACTGATAAAACAAAAACACAAAATAACATTTGATTTGCCATTAGTTCTGTACCTTATTGAACAAACAATTTACAACGACTCAACCCAAAACTGCTTAGTAAAAGGCAAAAAGTCCGATTGGCAGGGTTTACCAAATAGTAAAAGTTTGTTTTATTCAAAACCCGATTGCGGCTTACCAATTGGTAATCTCACATCACAGTTATTTGGCAATGTTTACATGAACCATTTCGACCATTGGGTAAAACAATCATTAGGCATAAAATATTATGGTCGCTATGTCGACGATTTTATACTCATACACAACAACAAAGAATATTTAAAATCATTAATTGAACCTATTCGCAGTTATCTAAAAAGCGCATTGCAATTAACCCTTCATCCAAATAAAATACATTTACAGCATTACAGCAAAGGAGTTAAATACTTAGGTGCAGTAATAAAACCACACCGTATTTATATTGCCAACCGCACCAAAGGCAATTTTTATACAGCCATAGAAAAACAAAACAAAATTGTTCGCAACCATAAGCCTACAAAAGAAGAACAAGCAACCTTTTTAAGTAGCCTGCATTCATACTTGGGCATAATGAAACATTACCGAACCTACAAACTACGAAAAGCAACCGTTTTTAAAAACATAAGTGGTTGGTGGTGGAATTATGTTTATTTAAGAGGTGGCATAAGTAAATTTGTATTAAAAAAATATACTTCAAAACACAATTGATTATGTCAAATATTAAAAACCAACTTTACCCAAACAGCATAATCATTAGGATAAATTGCAATAATAATGTGATTTTTTAAGTATCACTTATTAGATTAATAAATACTTTGTTAATATTGATTAGTTACAATTATTGAACCATTCCATAGTTCTAATAAAAATTCTTTTACAGGCATTATTTCAATATTACCCATTAACCTTTTGTTTTTTTCATTTGAGACAACAATTTTTCTTGCATCTGGAAACTCTTCTGCAAAAGCTTTTAACCCTTTTAAGTGATGACGATATATTTCACGAGAAGACTTTATTTCAATAGCCACCTGTGCATCTCCTAAAATAACATCTACCTCAAAACCAGAAGCAGTTCGCCAATAACTTAGCTGCGAATAATCATCGTTATACTTAGTATATGCATATAATTCCTGAATAATAAATTGTTCAAATGCCTTACCGTATTCAGGAGAACCCTGTTGAAGATAAGTTCTTTTTAATAAAAAATTTGTAATACCCACATCAAAATAATAAAACCTGGGAGCCTGAATTACTCTTCGTTTTATAACTTTTTTATAGGCAGGTATCATGTAACCAATCATGGTATCTTCCAAAATTGAAAAGTACTCTTTTATAGTTGGGGAACTAACACCGCACTCCGTAGCTATGTTATTATAATTCAACATCTCTCCGCATGATATGGCTGCAATTTCTAAAAACCTTGTAAATGTGGACAAATTTCTAGTAAGCGCTTCAGCTTTTATCTCTTCTTGTAAATAATTTCCTATATATGCTTGTAGCCGTTTCCTAGGATTTTTAATCATGTAATGCCGTGGAATCATTCCATCGTTAAGGGCTTTATTTAAATCAAATTCAGGTATTTCACTACTAACAAGAGGAAATAATATGTTTCGTATAGCTCTGCCTCCAAGCATATTGGCACCACTTCGTTTTAATTTTCGAGCACTTGAACCACAAAGTATAAAACGAAGATTTTTATTTGTAATAAGCCAATGTACTTCATCAAGTAATTGTGGGATTTTTTGCACCTCATCAATTATGATAAGTTCGTTTTCTTTACATAATAGTAATTCCTGACGAAGTAATTCAGGTCTTCGGTTAAGACGTTCAAATTCTTCTCCCATTAATAAGTCATAGTACCTTATTTTAGGGAATAGTGTTTTTAGTAATGTACTCTTACCTGTTTGTCTTGCTCCCCAAAGAAAAATACTGTCATTTTCA
>CBDUWQ010000252.1:0-5158 GCA_965370965.1 uncultured Bacteroidales bacterium | reverse complement strand
ACAATGCAGCAAGTCCTATTTTTAGTAGTGTTGCTGATAATGTGATTAGTAAAATACGCAATAAATATAGTGGTGGTAATCCATATTTTGTTTTTGTAGGCGCTTTACACCCACGAAAAAATATTATAAATCTGTTTAAAGCTTTTAATAGTTTTAAATTAAATGATAATAGTGGAATTAAGCTTGTTATTGTTGGCGAGCGTTTTTATTGGGATAGTGCGACAAATAAGGTTTATAACAGTTTGCAGTATAAAGATGATATTGTTTTTACCGGTAGGTTGTCGCAAGCTGAGTTGCGCAATGTAATGGCATCGGCACTTGCATTAACCTATGTGTCGTTATTTGAAGGCTTTGGAATACCAATAGTTGAAGCCATGAGCTGTGGCGTGCCAGTAATTACCTCAAATACAACATCAATGCCTGAGGTGGCAGGTAGTGCTGCCTTAATTGTTAACCCTTATTCAGTTGATGAGATAGCAGGTGCAATGAGTAAAATGGCAAATGACCCTGTTTTGCGCAAAAAACTGATTGATGCAGGTAATATAAGAAAGCTTGATTTTTCGTGGAATATTACTGCCAAAAAATTGTGGAAAACTGTTGAGGTTGTCTTGAATGGCAATTGATAAATAGGGTTTACTGAGCAAGTATGACCCGACACTATGCAGTATTTGATGAGCTACTGACTTTCTCAGCAAGCCTTAAATATCTTTAATGGGCTTATTATATTTAGCTTCTGCAAAATCGAGTTTAGCATCAGCAAGTAGTTTTTTAATTGATATAAGGTTTGGCACACTTTCATCAATAAATGAATAATCGGAACCTCTTTTGTTTAAACTGTCAAGCACTTCAAAAATAGTTAAGTATTGAATAGCCCTTGCCGGTAAAAACGCAGGTTCTTTTGAGTGTTTGCTTGGCGTTTCGGCTAACATGCGACAATCAACAAGCTCATAGAGCAAATGCCTAACCAGCCTTACAGGTATTTTTAATTGTTCTGAAATATTTTGGGCTGATAGAGGCAATTCACCTTTCTCAAAGTTTTTAATTATTAGGTGCATTAAGTATAGGGTTATTATATTTTGTGTATCAATGTTAAGGTTTTTTATATCGCTTTCGTACTCATATTGGTGATGGTTTTGAGCCGAAAAAGACACCTCGGCACCAAATAAAACAATTACCCAACTAATATTGAGCCAAACCAAAAACAGTGGTAGTGCAGCAAAACTACCGTAAATAGCATTGTATTTTGACACACCAACCTGAAAATGTATATAACCCCATTGAAGTAGCTGAAATGTTGTTCCTGCAATTATTCCTGCAAACAAAGCTGATGCAAATTTGACCTTTGTATTTGGCATTACCATATATATGAATGTAAAAAGCAGCCAAATTAAAAAATAGGGTATAAGTTTTACCAGCGAAAAAAGTAATGGTCCCATATATCCAATTAAGGTAACCTCTTGAGTAACTTTGTTAACCATTTCAAATATTGCTACTTGGGCGCTACTCGACAATAAAATCAGAATTGGGGCTATTAGCATAATGGAAAAATAATCGCTGAATTTGCGGAAAAATACCCTGCTGCGTTTTACTTGCCATATACTGTTAAAAGCATTTTCAATGTTGCCCAAAACTTGTAATACCGACCAAAGTAAAAAAATAAGACCAACACCAAATATCCAACCTCCTTGAACATTATTGAGCATATTTCCTGAGAAGTCAATTAGCCAATTAGCCACATCTTCTTGTCCCGACATGCTTTCTTGTAATAGTAATTGTAGTTTTTCCTCAAACCCAAATCCTTTTGCAACACCAAATATCATTGCCATAACAGGTACTACCGATAGTACCGAATAAAAAGTGAGGGCAGATGCTCTTAAGCTAACTTTGTCCTCTTTAAAACCCCTATAGGCAAGAGTAAATGTACGTAAACCCTTTATAACTATTTTATTGAATTTGGGTAGCTTTTTGGCTTCAATTTTCCAAATACCATTTATAAAAAAGTCTTTTGTTTTTTGTATTAACTCTTTATTTATTGGATTTTTCACAAGTTTAAATTTGTGCTAATTATAAATTATTCGACTTAAATAACTCAATATATTGGGTGTCAGCTTTTGTAAAATGATTATAAAGCCACTCCTTAATAAAGGTCATTATTTTATCTAAAAATTTTACTTTGTTCGAGTTATAATCAGTTTGGAATTGTTTTATTTCCTTAATAAATTTTTGATGTTCTGTAGTATGTTGTTTTGCTCCATCAAATCCAAACTGCTCAAAATAGTGCTCTTCATTTCCGAAATGGTACGATGCAAAATCAACAAAATTTTTAATATTGTCTTTTATCTCTTTTTTATTTTTGTTGTTGGTAAAAGCCGAATGAACCATATTAATAAGGTTAATAAGTTGTTTATGCTGTTCATCCATTTCTGCAATGTCAAGTGTAAATTCAGGAGTCCAGTCGAGTAAGTTGTCGCCTGTTGTCTTAATTTGAATTTTTGTCTCTTTTTTTACAATAGTCTGTGATGGTTTTTGTGATTCCAATTCTGTAATTTTTTCTTTAGCTGTTTTTAATTTGCTTTGCATTTCAACAAGTCTTCCTTGATACTCACTCAAAAGCAGTTTTTCTTTTCTTATTTTTATCTCCTGCTCCTGCATTTTTAGTGCTTTCTGTTTTTGCTCTGTAATATCAAACCCTATTTTTAGGATTTTGTATGGCTTTTCATCATTTTGATTTGTAATTGGAGTGTAAGTCTCTTCAACCCAAAATTCTTTATTATTATACTTTACCTTGTTTATCTCTTTTTTTGTAATTCCTCTGCATAGTTCACCCCAAAACAGTTCGTAATTTGCTTTCTTTTCAGTCGAAAAGTCATAACCTGTCATATGCGTTTGCCCAATTATTTTCTCTTGCGGA
Organism: uncultured Bacteroidales bacterium; assembly: GCA_965370965.1. Classification (GTDB taxonomy): domain Bacteria; phylum Bacteroidota; class Bacteroidia; order Bacteroidales; family SZUA-534; genus GH45. The sequence continues at coordinate 2,247 of CBDUWQ010000252.1, read as the reverse complement.
ATACCAAGCATTTCAGCATATTTTTTGTTGCAACCCATAATAATTCCTTCAAGGTTATATTCAACAGTAAATGCAGTAGAACCTAATGCTTTAATTATACCTGCCATTTCAAATTCGCGCCGTGCAGCTTCCTCTTGAGTTGCCTGTAACTCTTCTAAATTTTGACGCATTTCCTCTTCTTGGGCTGCCAATTCTTCGGCTTGGCTTTTTGACTGCTTCAATAGCTCCGATGTTTTTTCGTTTACCTTAACAGTAGAAATTGTACTTGCAATACTTTCTCCCAACCTTTCAATAAATTCAATTTGATAATCTTCAATTTTATTGAATGATGCCAATTCAATAACACCAAATATATCCTCATTTAAAATAAGCGGTATAAGCAATAATGATGTTGGATTAGCAGTTCCCATTCCCGATGTTATTTTAATATACTCATTAGGAATATCTGTCATGTAAATGGTTTTTTTCTCAAAAGCACATCTGCCAATAAGCTCCTCGCCAATGGCAATGCGCTTTTTTATAAACTTATCGCGGCCGTAGGCAATAGCCGACTTCATTTCAAGATATAATGTTTCGTCTTCGTCGGTATCATCAATTACAAATAGTGCTCCTTGGTTAATTTTTAAGTAATTAACAAGGTTGCTCATAATATTAAATGATAAAATATCAATGTTATTTGAGCTGGTTCTTAATATCTCACCAAATTTGGCCAAACCTTTAGTAGCCCAATTTAGTTTTTCATCCTCAACTTTTCGTTTCTTATCTTCATCTTCAGCATGTTTTAAGCTTTTGCGCATTTCAAGTAGTGAATTGCCAAGTACATCGTTATCGCCTAATGGCTTAAATTCGGCCTCTAAATTGCCTTTACCAATTTGCTCAGCAAAAATTGACGTCTCTTTTAATCCGGCATTAAGTGAATTTACCGAAATAGACATATCTTCAATTTCATCACCACGTTTAATATCTAAACTGGCTATATTTTCAATATCTCCTTTTGATAACTTTTTAAGTATATGTGTTGTTTGTTTTAGTGCCAAACTTATGCTACGTGCAATAATAAAAATTATTGCAGATATACATATCACACCAAATAGGGCAAACAATAATGAAATATTTTGTGCCCTGTTGGCTTCTTTTAAAATCACTTTAATGGGTACTATAAGTGTTAATGACCACGGAGATTTATAGTCTCCAACTTGTATTGGGGCAATGGTTACAAGCACTTTATTGTTGTTTTTGTCAATTCCCCTAAATACACCTTTTTTCCCTTCTTTAATGTATTCTGATAATTGAAACTGATCCTCAAATTGAGGTTCATGCTCCATAATGGTTTTGCCTATAAGCATTTGATTGGGGTGACCAATAAATACACCTTCGTTTGATGTTAGATAGGCAATTGTTGATTCATATGGTTTTATCTCATCAATTAAAATCTGAAATTCATCCATTATCATATCCGCAGCAACAATACCGGCAAATTTATTATCTACATATATAGGAGATGATAGGGTTGTCATAAATTTATTTTCTTCTTCTTCCTTTTCAGTAATTTCATCCCAATAGGGCTCCCAAAGCATATCTTTTGCAATTAATTTTACTGAATTATATCTTGCATTTTTACTGTCAATATCTCTTAACGATCTACTGGCTACCGGTCCGCTGTTTGAGCGAGATACTACTACGGTATATCTTCCATAATCTCTTGTCCATGTTGTATCAAAGTAATTAAGCTCCCAACTGTCCCATAGTTTGTAAAAATGTTGGTTTTTGTCATAAACTTTGTAATACATTTTTATAAAAAGGTCTTTCCATTCTTGCTCATCCATATCTTGATAAACAGTAAAGGCCTGGGCAAGTGTTCGTAACGAAGTTAAATCTTCAGATAATGATTTTTCTATTTTCAGGGCATTTTCTTGTGTAACTTTTAATGCAAGTTTTTCTGCATCGTTTAAAGCCAACTTTCTGGCATTTAAACTTATATAGCCTACCGAAAGGGTAAATATTATTATTGATGAGGTTAAAATGTAAACCAACATTTTTGTGTTTATGTTCATTTTTATTTTCATAATAAATATTGTTATCAAATTCATTGCTATTTTACGAAAAAAAAAGGGTTATAAAAAGTAATATCTTTAAAAAACTGTTTAATAATCAAATACAACATTTAACATAATGTACATGTGTTTTTTATAAAACATCAAATATTAAAGGAATAAAAAATTGTAATTCATATAGAATTATGTTATA
>CBDUWQ010000251.1:0-5178 GCA_965370965.1 uncultured Bacteroidales bacterium | reverse complement strand
ATTATATAACAATAAGGCCAAATTATAATTCGGGTGCAGATTTTTGGGGCAATATCTGTTTTAAAGATGGCACCTCTGCTTCAAATCTGAATCATATTTATTTTGAAAATTCAACCTCGCCAAAACATAGCTCAAATATATACTCGTACAATACCAAAATAAATTTGAATCACCTGTTTATTGATAGTAAAAGTCAACCATTTTACTCAGAATATGGAGATGTTGAAATAATAAACTGTAATTTTCATTCTGACATTGCAAGCGATTTAATAAATATAAAATACGCCAATACTGCTTTGGTGGAGAATTGCACCCTTACAGGTAATGAAACTGTTGATGCCGATGCTATTGATTACGACTATATAACAGATGGGGTAATAAGGGGTAATTTTATTGGTGGGTTTATAGGGTATAACAGCGATGGAATTGATTTGGGTGAGGAGGCAAAAAATATAATAATTGAAAACAATACCATTTTTAATTGTGCCGATAAGGGTATATCTATCGGACAGGCATCAACGGCAGTTGTAAAAAATAATATAATTTCCTATTGCAATCAGGGACTGGGCATTAAAGATTTTGGCTCATACGCAAAAATTGACAAGAATACATTTTATGAAAATTTTTATGCAGTTGCATGTTTTGAGAAAAATTTTAGTGAAGGTGGCGGTACTGCCGATGTAACAAATTGCATTATTGCAAACTCTCGGGGTAGCTCTTTTTATGTTGATAATTTATCAACCATAAACACATTATATACCTTGTCAAACACTGATATAATTGAGGGAAACGGCAACATATTTAGTAACCCAATGTTTAATGATGAACTATGCTATAATTTTGGGCTTTTAGAAAATTCGCCTTGCATAAATAGTGGCGATCCGTTGAGCCCACTTGATGCAGACGGTACAGTAACTGATATGGGTGCTACATATACCCATATAAATACGGTAATAGGTAATGTTATAATTAACGAAATAAACTACCATTCAAGTACTGCTAACAACACCAACGACTGGATTGAGCTGTATAATACTACCGATAGACTTATTGACCTTTCAGGATGGAGTTTTTTAGATAGTAAGAATTCTCATACTTTTATTATTCCTGACGGAATTCAGCTAAAACCCAATGAATATTTTGTGTTGTGTAGAGACGATAGTGCTTTTCAGGCAAATTACCCGTATGTTTCAAATTATTATGGTGGCTTTGATTTTGGATTATCAAATGATGGTGAAATTTTAAGGCTTTTTAATTCAAAAATGAATTTAGTAAATTCTGTTACTTATAAAAATGCTAATCCTTGGCCAATAGGGTGTGCCGGTAGTGGTTACACATTAGAGCTTATAGCCGAAAATCTTGACAATTCAGAGCCTGATAATTGGAGAAAGAGCCCATATATATTGGGTTCGCCCGGAAAAACAAATAATCCCAAAGTGCTGGCTGATTTTATTGTAGATGTGTATTCTGATTGTTCGGGGTTAGTATATTGCCGAAATATATCCGGTGCCCCGATAGATAGTATAATATGGGATTTTGGTGATGGAACAACAGATACGGCAAATTACTTAGAACATGTTTACAATAACCCCGGTGTTTATACATTAAAGCTAAAAGTATTTAATTTTTTTGGCTCTAATGAAAAGAATACTGAGCTAATTTTTGAAAACACCGTTGAGCAACCTACCGTTTATGGCGATACTATTTGCGACAATGGATACCTGACCCTTAAAGCTGAGGGAGATGGAACAATGTTGTGGTTTAAAAATCGTTTTGGTGGAAATCCGTTTTTTGAAGGCACCGAATATGCCACCGAATATCTTCAGCATTCAGAAACTTATTATGTGTCGTGCAATATTGATGATTGCGAGAGTAATCGTGTTGAGGTAGAGGCTAAGGTGTATAAGAATCCATTATCATATTTTATTTTTGATTTAGATAATGGACTTGTTACTACTAAGAATGTATCAAGAAATTGCGATAATTATTATTGGGATTTTGGAGATGGATATACAAGTACTGAATTTGAGCCAATACACCAATATGCACAAAATGGCAATTATACATTAAAACTAAAAGTTGAAAATACTTTTTGCGATGAAATAGATAGATCATCGAGAACCGTTGAAGTTATAATCAGTGATATAGAAAACAACCTAATAAGTACAATGGTAAAAGTTTATCCTAATCCAACCTCAGGGGTTTTTACTATTGAGAATCAAAAAAACATATACGGTAACTTACATATTGATATTTATAATATTTTTGGACAAAAAGTTAAGGTTGTTGATGCGAGTAATGTTAAAGCAAAAACCAAGCTCAAAATACACCTAACTAACGAACCCACAGGTATATATATTATAAATATTAATATGGGCAATAGGCATATTTTGAAAAAGATTATTGTACAATAGTATTTAATAGCTAATAAAAACCCTTTTGCGGATATAAAGCAAAGTTTAATAAATTTTATTTGTTGTGATTATTGATGTTAAATTAAATATATGTAATATTGTGCTCACTAACATAATATTAAAACAAAACCAATGAATTTATTAAATACAAAATATAGTATTAAAATATCAACAAAAATAAAAATCGCTCTTTTTTCCTTAGGGTTATTACTTGTTTTACAAGTACAGGCTGCAACAATATCATCAAGAGCCGGAGGTGATTTCTTTTCGACTGCTACATGGAATGGTGGCGTTGTTCCCAGTGCTACCGATGATGTATCAATAGGTGGTCACACAATAACATTTGAGCTTACAGGTAATTATACCATTAAAAGCTTAACAATGAATTGGAATGCAGAAATAAATATAACCACAACCAATCCAAATTATGTTTTAACAATTACCGATGGTATTACTATTGCCAGTATAGGCACAACAACGTTTGGAGACGATGTAAAAATAAATACTTCAGCAATTACCATTAATGGATATCAGGCTGTAATAGCTGCAAATGCAGGTTCTGATTTAACGGTATCGGGTGCTGTAATTTTTAATGCATCAGAAATCGATTTTGATTTAAACGGCAATATGTCAGCAAATTCCATTTCATATACAGGGGGTAATAGTTCTGTTTTAGATATTGATGCGGCATCAACAATAAATGTTGCAACATCATTAACATTGTCATCAGGACCAAACACAATTGATGTTTATGGGGTTATTAACACAAATACACTTGAGGCTAATGGTGGTACCAATTATCTTAATATATATTTGGGAGGCGAAGTTAATGTAACCGGTGGAATAGTTTTATCTGGTTCAGCAGGTTTAAATATTGAAAATTCAGGTAATCTAAATGTAGATGGCGATGTTGATATGTCAGGAGGATCATCGTTAGATGTTGATGGAAATATGGATGTTAGTGGAGACTTTACAATGGCAAATGGTATAGGTTCGGTAAATATTGATGGCAATTTAAATGTTGACGGCACTCTTGATTTGGGAGATAATACTGTTAATGGTACAGGAAATATAACGGTTGGTGCGCTTACATGTGCAACCGGCATAAATTGTGAATCGCAAATACCAAATGCAACGCTGCCAATTGAATTAATTAGTTTTGATGTATTTAACGAAAATGGAATAATAATATTGAAGTGGGAAACAGCCACCGAAACCAATAATGATTATTTTACAATTGAGCGCTCAACTGATGCTATTAATTTTGAACCAATAGCCGAAATAAATGGTGCCGGTAATTCAAACACATCAATTAAGTATAGTTATTCAGACAATAGCCCTATACCCGGTGTAAACTACTATAGGCTTAAGCAAACAGATTATAATGGTGATTTTGAATATTTTCAAAAAGTTTCTATAAACAACAATATGGGTATTATGTTTAATGATGCCATAAGTTATTCAATTAAAAATAGTTTTGTAAGAATCGAACTTAAGAGTTCAAGTAGTGAGATAATAGCAGTACAGCTAATAAGTGTAAGTGGGTCAATAATAAATACATGGCATATTGACCCAAATACTATGGGTATTGATATACCACTCATTAACCAAAAGCCGGGGGTTTATATCTTAACATTTTCAGGTAGCACCATATATCAGTCCAAAAAAATTGTTTGGGATTATTAATTGATAAATGTTTGTAACTAATCAGTGTAAGCAAAGTCTTTAAAATTAAGGAGTAATGTAATTTTTTGTGATGCCTGTCTGCCAATTCCAGGCAGGCTGTGATGCTGTTTTCTTGTGATGCAGTAGTTTTTTTACTGCAACACTGCAACACTGCAACACAATTTCATCAGAATATCAATAAGTTACATAACTTTATATTTATTTTCTAACACTGATTAGTAACAAATGTTTTATTAGTTAACGTAACCATGCTTACAATCTATTCATTTAAAAAAAACAGCACGTTAACCTGAAAAATGTATAAGTATTGTTTATTTTTTAGCTTTTTCAATCTGTTTTTCAGCAAATTTTATATTATTCTTTCTTAAGGTAGCAAAAGCCTTTTCAAACACACAATCGGGTGGTGTTTTTGTAATCATGCTTTTTAACTTTAAATTTGCAACATCCTCAACTTTATCGCACTCTTCATAAATAATTTTGGCTCCATAATACGATTTTTTAATTTTTCCCTTATCATCAACATTATGAAAGTACTGTGCTAACGATATCTTAAATATATAAGTTGAAATATTGCCTGTTGTCATGGTATAAGTTCCGCCTATATCAACAATTACCCATAGTTTAAACCCTTTTTCTTTAAAATCGTCTTTATATTTTGGAGGGTTCATCAATGTGTAAAATGCATCTGTGTTAAATGCTTCATTTAACGATTTTACTACTGAATCTGCTATCTGGTATTGCATTTTTTTAGGAAACTCAGCTTTATTATCTTTTGGTTCTGAAAACGCCACATCAGGTACTCGTTTAATAGTTGACCAAGCATAAATTGCTACAGGTATTTTTTCATTTTTTGCAATCAAATCAGTAAGAAAAACTTTGTCTTTGGTAAACCCTGTACTTGATATTAGTGCACATGCTACAATAATAAAAATTTTTTTCATAGTTGTAAATATTGATTAGTATTAAGAATAATTGAACATACTAATTTAAACCAATAATTATTAAATGCCAAAAAATTACCTACATAACATATTGACCGTTGTTAGTTTTTTAATTAAACATTATTTGTTAAATAGTT
>CBDUWQ010000250.1:0-5226 GCA_965370965.1 uncultured Bacteroidales bacterium | reverse complement strand
GCGATCTTAAAGACATTGAAATTGATGCCGTTAAACGATTCCCTACAACTGTTCAGGCAACAACCATTCATAAAGCCGATAATTCTACAGAGGTATTAGCCGGCGACTCGGTTGATATAACAATTACATTCAATGATGGAAATATGTTTGTTTCAGGTACTCCTAAATTATTACTTGAAACAGGTAGAATTGATAGGTATGCAACTTATGTTAGTGGTAGCAGTTCGGCTGCTCTAATGTTTAGATACCGTGCCCAAAGCAATGATACTACATCAAAGCTTAACTACAAAAAGAAAACTGCCCTTAGCGGGGGTACAATTAAAGATGCTATTGGTAATATTGCAACTTTAACACTTCCTGATTTAGATGATAATACAAACAACCTATTACAAGCTGCAAATATAATTGTGGATGGGGTTTTACCAACGGTTAAAAAAGTAACATCCTCCACTAAAAATGGTTCTTACAAAGAAAATGATAATATAAATATCCAGGTAATTTTTTCAGAAGAAGTTACATTTTCTGCCGCACCAGATTTGCATATCTATTCTGATGTTGCAGGTGATGACTCTACAACACTAACAACAACAGATGCCGGTACATTAAACGATACAATTGAATTTACATATCAAATTGGAACAGGAGATAATAGTACGGACTTAGATTACGTAACAAAATACTCTTTTGCAGGTACAGTTACAGATATTAACGGAAATGTTGTTACCCCGCCCCTACCTATTCCGGGACAAACAAATTCATTAAGCCGCAATAAAGATATTGTTGTAGATACAGAAAAAGCTACTTTAGATAGTATTTATGCGACTACTGCTAATGGAATTTATGGTATAGGCGATAGAATTTACATTACCATACATTTTAACAAAATTGTTTACGTTACAGGTAAACCTATCCTAGGGCTTAATTCAGGCGATTCTGCTTATTACTATTCAGGTAATGGTAAAAAAACACTCACTTTCAGATACAATGTTTTGGAAGGTCAAACTGCTGCTGATTTAACACATGACGGTACAGTTAATCTGGATACTACAGGTTTATCAGCAACCATTACCGATAAAGCAGGTAACTTTGCTGATTTAAGTCTTGCTGATATAATTACCAACAACAAAACACTTGGCGATCTTAAAGACATTGAAATTGATGCCGTTAAACGATTCCCTACAACTGTTCAAGCAACAGCCATTCATAAAGCTGATAATTCAACAGAGGTATTAGCCGGTGACTCGGTTGATATAACAATTACATTTAATGATGGAAATATGTTTGTTTCAGGCACACCTAAATTACTGCTTGAAACCGGTAGAATTGACCGTTATGCAACTTTTATTAGCGGTAGTGGTTCGGCTGCGCTACTATTCAGATACCGAGCTCAAAGTGGAGACGAGACTGCCAAGCTTAACTATAAAAAAATTACTGCTCTTAGCGGGGGTACAATTAAAGATGCAATAGGTAATATAGCAACTTTAACACTTCCTGATTTAGATGATAATGGAAATAACTTATTACAAGCTGCAAATATTATTGTGGATGGAATACTTCCTACTGTTAAAAAAGTTACATCAACTAACGCAAACGGGTATTATTTACAGGGTGGTATTCTAAAAATAAGAGTTGTATTCTCTGAAGATATTGTTTTAACAGGTACACCTATACTTGAGTTAGATGCAGGAGTAAATACTCCAGATTTAAATAATGGTATTCGTGTAGCTTTAAACCATAGCATTGTTGAATTTACTTATACAGTTGGTAGTAATGATGAAAACCCAGACTTAAATTACTTAGCAACTAATGCTTTATCGGGTACTATTGCAGATGCTAATGGAAATGCTGCTATATTAACATTGCCAAACCTCACTTCTCGAAACTCTTTGGCAGGAAATAAAAATTTATATATTGACGCTAATGCCCCGGCATTCTCTACAATTACATCGCCTAACGCATCAGGCGATTACTATATTGGCGATGATATTTATATTAAAGTATATTTTGATGAGAATGTGAAGGTTACAGGTAAACCACATATTTTGTTGAATAATAATGGTGCAATTGCAAATTACTATTCAGGTTCAAAATCAAAAGCATTGCAATTCAAATATACTGTAGAAGCCGACCAAGCAATTGGCACTCTTGACTATCTTGGAGGTTCTTCAATTCAACTTGATGCCGGCGAGCTTATTACCGATTATGCAGGAAATAATGCAGGTATTGCTTTGTCAGGCACCGGTTTATCTAGTAAAAATATTACTGTTTTAAACTCAATAAATAAATCAGCCCATATTGAAATTACCGATATTGATGAACAAACAATAAATACTGAATTTAATTTTAATGTTTATCCTAACCCAACCGTTAAGGGTAACATTGTATTGCATTTTAATGGCTATTCAGATACTGAAGAGGTTGAGATTCAGATTTACAATATTCTCGGTAATAAAATATCTTCCGAAAAAGTTCTTGTATCAAATAAAATAGTTCTTGAAAAAGAGTTCGAACAAGGAATATATATTATTACAGTTGTTAAAGGCAACCAAGTATTTAATAAGCGTGTAATGGTAAAATAAAATTTTATTATATGATTCAAAAGGCTATCCTATGGGTAGCCTTTTTTGTAAACTTAAACAATGAGCAAGTACTACCTACTTACCTATATCCTTATTTGCACGCTTGGCGCAACCGGGCAAGCCAATAAAACAAAATCAAAAATTACTTTTGGACAAAAGGTACATATAACAGATACCAATACTTGTATAGGCCACCAAAAAACTATCCTAAAAACCTTTAAATACGATAATAACGAAATTAAATCGGGCATTGGTGTTTCAGACGAAGCTTATACCATTGGAGCATTTATTGAACTGCCTGATAGTGCTTTAAATACATCAATAAATAAAACCATTGATATTATTAGAATAGGGATAGATAATAAAAACATTATTACAAACGCCAGTTTAATAATATATGAAGATTCATTAAAAGGCACACCGGCATTAATGCAAGCTGTTATTATTGATAGTATATCAAAGGGATGGAATATGTTTGCATTAACTAACGGATATACAATTATTGAAAATAAAACCATATTTGTGGGTATAATAATTGAAACAAACTCAGGTGGGTTTACCCAAACATACGATACCGACCCTGCTACATATCCACAGTATAGCGGGCATACATTATTAAATGGCGAATACTACGGAACACTTTATTCTGAAATTGGCATTGATGCCGATTATAATATCCAAGCACTGATTACAGATGGGCAGGGTGTTGATTTTTCTGATTTAACTATTGTTGATATCCAACCCACCTCAAACGGTTGTTCATTCGACTCGTTAGAGGTGTTAAGGGTAACTATTAAAAATATTGGTACCGATGCTTATGCCGGTGAATTTGATTTATTGGTAACAGTTAATAATACTGAAGTTAACAAACAGGTTACTCCTACTGTTATTGAACCAAACGCAAAAATAACTGTAAATATGCCAAGCATTAATATGCAACAATTTGGTATTTACAATACATTAAGCTCAATTGAATTAACCGATGCCGATACTACAAACAATACATATTATTCTACTTTGCTTTCAGGCGATGCCAATTTAAAAATAGAGCTGCTTACCGATGATTACCCAGAAGATACCCATTGGGAATTATCAGATAGTGATGGAAATACAATTATTGCAAGTAGGCCTTTTGTTGAACCTTATACTGAGTATATATATGATTTATGCATAATTAGCACTAATTGCTATGTGTGGGAAATATTTGACGCTTATGGTGATGGTATGAGTGGTAATGGAACAAATATTGGCACCTTTAAAGTGTATTACAACAACAGCCTTATTGCACAAAATCCTGAAGATGGAAATTTTGGCTATAAATACAGGGTAAGTGGCATTGCCGATGGGTGCATAGCAAATAATATTAGTATTACCGAACTAAATATTCCACATTACGAGTTGCCTACAGATATATATATTAAAGGAACCGTATATAACAAAGGCACCGATACATTAAATTCATTTAAAGTTAAATATATTATTGACGACTACACAAGCCCTGAAATTTTAGTTTCGGGAATATCTGTTGCCAATGGAGAAAGTTTTGATTTTACCCATACTACACCTTTCAATTTTACTCAGGAGAAAACATATAATATTCATGTAAATGTTATGAACCCGAATAATATTAACGATGAAGATACCACCGATAATTTTTTAACGCATAAAATTATAATTAATTCAGATGTTTTGCCTAAAAAGCAATTAATTGAGCATTTTAACAGCTCAACAAACGATGCATGTTTTAATTATACTCCGGAGCTTGATGCTGTTTTGGCCGAAAATACCGACAATTATTCTTTAATAAGGTATCAGTTAGACAGACCGGGAGCCGGTGATCCTTACTATATAAGCCAATCAGGCAACCGTGCTGATTATTATAATTTAAACATAATACCATCTGTATATCGAAATGGCAAATACAATATGGATTATTCTCAAGAAGTGTTTGATGTTTATATGCAGCAAAAAACAATAGTTGAATTACAAATTGAGGCAAGCTATTATAATTTTAATGTATATATTAAGGTAACTATTTCAACAATTGACAGTTTAGAGGCAGGTTTAACAGCCCATATTGCAATAATTGAAAATACTACCACCGAAAACACCGGGAGCAATGGTGAAACTGAGTTTTATAATGTAATTATGCAAATGCTCCCTAATTCAGAGGGTACTATATTAAACAGTATTACCCCATTCAATCCGGTTGAATGTTACGAAAGCTTTAATATGTCAAACACTTTTGTTGAAGATATGAACGATTTGTCGGCTGTTATTTTTATTCAAAATAGTTTAACCAAAGAGATTTTACAAAGCACAATGGTTGATATTGAACTTGCTGAAAGTATTGCCCAAACTAAAAATTCAGGTTATTTGATATATCCAAATCCGTTTAACGATATTATAACCATTGAAAACTTAACCGGAACAAGCAATATTATTATAAGCAATGCTTTAGGGCAAATTGTTCACTCACAACATTTCACAAATAAAAAAGCAGTTATAAATACCGGCAATATAGGTCGGGGGATTTATTTTATCTCAATAATTGATAAAAACAACAAGGTTAGTACAATAAAATTAGTGAAGTAATACCATTTTAAAATCAAAATTACTGGTATAATGCCGATGTAGAATCAAAACT
>CBDUWQ010000249.1:0-5253 GCA_965370965.1 uncultured Bacteroidales bacterium | reverse complement strand
GACCTCCCCAGGTAAGAGCATATTCCTTCATCCAATCCCTGCTGAATCTACATAACTGTACTTTTGGTATTCTTTTGAGCGTTACAATGATGTGCTTGCTTACTCATACAATTATGCCTCTTATTCAGTTTCTGTTCGTCAGTACCAGATTTTGTAGTCTCGCTTCCTTTAGTGCAAACCTCACGGTTACCACCTTGCGACTTACTAATGGTTAGGGCATTAATCCCACCCATAAGGGACTTTCACCCTTTGGAATTTCTCACTTATTGCTTGCTTTATCCTAAATAAATTTGCATTTTTAGAATTTATTCGGAGCTTACAATAAGTGTGCGCTCATGCTCATGCTGGGCACACACAATGTATATAAAATAAATAAGCGAGATAGTAGTAGTATCAAGGCTTGTAGCCCGTTTTAACTTTCTTGTAAATTGAAAGTTTTGTGCTTCTAAATCGCTTACTTTTCATATACTTAACGTTACGATATTTTTATTGATAGTTTACATTACCACACGAAAGGATAGTGCGGCAGTTGGAGTTTTAGTCTAAACATTTAATAATCAGCACGGTAATGTTTTATACTGTTTGACCGACAAGACAGGCTAAGGTCAAAAATCTTGAATCTAACAATCTATTATTATAGACATATTATAAATATTCTAAAAAAATACTATTTTTATACATAATTTAGGCTAAAAATTAAACTTACTATTATGACAGAAGATATTAAAATGGTATTAGATATGTCGAGGGAGTCGATGGACAACACAATTAACCACCTTGATGTAGCTTTGGCTCATATTCGTGCCGGAAAAGCAGACGTTCGTATGTTTGATGGTTTAAATGTTGACTACTATGGCTCGGTAACGCCGCTTACGCAAGTGTGTAACATTAGTACACCCGATGCCCGAACTATTAAAATTCAGCCTTGGGAGAAAAATATGATTGAGCCTATTGAAAAAGCAATAATGAATGCTAATTTAGGTGTTAACCCTGGCAACAATGGTGAAGCTGTTTTGATAAATATTCCTGCTTTAACCGAAGAGCGCCGTAAAGAGTTAGTAAAGTTGGTTGGTAATGAGGGTGAAAACTCTAAGGTAAGTATTCGCAATGCCCGAAAAGAGACTATTGACCAGTTTAAACAGATGAAAAAAGACGGTTTGTCGGAAGATATGGAAAAAGATGCTGAGGGGGAAGCTCAATCACTTACCGATGAATACAATAAAAAAATAGATGAGATGATTATCAAAAAAGAGGATGATATTATGACTGTTTAGTTCAAACCTTCGCTACAATTTTTACAAATATCAATACTACTGTTTTTGCTCCATACTTGTTTGCGAAATAGTTGTGCACTTTTACTTTTCCAACTGCTATGTAACGGTTTTATATTTAATTTACCATATGAATAGCCTGCATCTTTATCAAAACAGCATGGTAGTAATTGATTATCGGCCGTAATTACAGCACTGTTCCATATGCGCCAACATTTAAAATTTTTCTTTTTGTTTAGTATATAAATACCATTTTTACCTTGTTGATACCGGCTATACTTTCTGTTTTTTGGTATTAAAGGGTTACCATTCTTAAAATTATTTATTTGGGCTGTTTTCAATTCAATTTTATCAACATTTAAACTTTTTGCCAATTTTTTTATATCAGGTATTTGGTGCTCGTTTGTGCTAAAAACAACAAACTGCATAATAATATAAGGTGTTAGGCTTTTTAATTTTTTTTTTGCATCAATAATATTTTTTATACCTGTTGTTACCAAATTAAGGCTGCCTCCTACCCTATATTTTTCATAAACCTTTTGCGTTGCGCCATCAACTGAAATAATTATTCGGTGTAAACCAGAGTTAACAATTTTATTGCAATTGGCGGCATCTAAAAAATGCCCGTTTGTTGATATTGATGTGTAAATACTTTTTTTGGCGGCATACTTAATAAAATCAAAAATATTGGGGTGAATAAATGGTTCGCCTTGAAAAAACAGTTGCAAATACGATAAATAACCTGAAACTCCGTTAATTATGTTTTTATAATCATTTGTTGAAAGGTATAACCTGGGGCGTGTCATACCATTATTGCCCGAGTGGCATTCGGGGCAATTTAAATTACAATAATTTGTAGGTTCAATTGATAAACTCTCGGGCTTACCCAAATGAATATAAATACCCAAACTTTTGGAAATTAAATAGCTTATACGCAGTAAAAAACCATTAAGTACTTTTTTTAATGTTATTGTTTTAATAAAAACATATGCGTCAAATATTGAAGCCCGGCTTATCATTAGTTAAATGTAGCAGTTTAATTATTAATATAGTATCTTTGCGCCAATTTTATTAGGCATTGATAAATTTTTTAATGGAGAATATTCGTAATTTTTGTATAATAGCACATATTGACCATGGGAAAAGTACACTAGCCGACAGGCTGTTGCAGATAACAGAAACTGTTAGTGAGCGCGATTTACAAGCACAAGTGCTTGATGATATGGATTTGGAGCGCGAAAGGGGTATAACCATAAAAAGTCATGCTATACAGATGGATTATGAGGACAACGGCAATAATTATGTATTAAATTTAATTGACACACCGGGGCATGTCGATTTTAGCTATGAGGTGTCGAGGTCAATAGCTGCTTGTGAGGGAGCTTTGCTAATTATTGATGCTACACAGGGTATTCAGGCACAAACCATTTCAAATTTATATATGGCCATTGAGAACGATTTGGAAATTATACCTATTCTTAATAAAATGGACTTGGCAAACGCCATGCCCGATGAGGTAAAAGACCAAATTGTTGATTTGCTTGGTTGCGAACGTGATGAGATTATTGAGGCCAGCGGAAAAACAGGAATGGGCGTGGATGAAATTATTGATGCAATAATAACAAAAATACCGGCACCTGTAGGCAAACCAAAAGCACCATTACGTGCACTTATTTTTGATTCGGTATTCAACTCATTTCGTGGAATTATTGCTTATATAAAAATACTTGATGGCGAAATTAAAAAAGGCGACCGTGTTAAGTTTGTAAATACCCTTAAAGAGTATAATGCCGATGAGGTTGGTATTTTGCGTTTAAAACAAGAACCACGCGATGTATTAAAAACAGGAGATGTTGGTTATATTATTTCGGGTATTAAAACATCAAAAGAGGTTAAAGTTGGCGATACCATAACACAAGTAAAAAACCCTTGTGATATTGCTATTGATGGGTTTGAAGATGTTAAACCAATGGTTTTTGCAGGGGTATATCCGATTGATGCCGAAGATTATGAAGATTTACGCGCATCGCTTGAAAAACTGCAATTAAATGATGCATCGCTTACTTTTGTGCCCGAATCGTCAATGGCATTGGGCTTTGGTTTTCGTTGTGGTTTTCTTGGGCTATTGCATATGGAGATTGTACAGGAACGTCTTGACCGTGAATTTAATATGGATGTTATAACTACTGTTCCTAACGTGTCTTTTAACTGCTTTACCAAAAAGGGCGAAAAGGTTGAGGTTCATAACCCATCGGGGTTACCCAAAGAAATTTATATTGATTATATTGAAGAGCCATATATTAGGGCACAAATTATTACTGTTGCCGATTATATTGGGCATATAATGAAATTGTGCATTGATAAAAGGGGAGAATTGCAAAGCCAGGTTTATTTAACCGGCAACCGTGTTGAGGTTACTTTTGTAATGCCCCTTTCTGAAATAGTATTTGATTTTTACGATAAACTAAAAAGTATTTCAAAAGGATATGCCTCTTTTGATTACCACCAAACCGGTTTTAAAAGAGCCAAGCTTATTAAGCTCGATATATTATTAAATGGAGAAAGTGTTGATGCGCTATCGTCGTTAATACATGTTGATAATGCCTACAGTTTAGGACGCAGGATGTGTGTTAAGCTTAAAGAGTTGATTCCGCGCCAGCAGTTTGATATTGCCATACAGGCAGCTATTGGTTCAAAAATTATTGCCCGCGAAACCATTAAGGCTGTGCGTAAAGATGTTACTGCAAAATGTTACGGGGGCGATATTACACGTAAACGCAAACTGCTTGAAAAACAGAAAAAAGGCAAGAAACGTATGCGCCAGGTAGGTAATGTTGAAGTGCCTCAAAAGGCTTTTATGGCTGTATTAAAACTGGATTAGGTTTTTGCTATAACAGCCCTTCATCAGCAAAACTATAATATTTTGTATCGCCAATAATTACATGGTCTATTGTTTCAATATCCAATAAATTAGCTGCCTTTTTTATTTTTTCTGTTATTTTTTTGTCCATGTTGCTTGGTTGTATATTGCCCGATGGGTGGTTGTGCACCAATACTATATTTGCAGCAAGCTTTTCGATTCCATGCTTTACAATAATTTTAACATCAATTATTGTTCCGGCGGTTCCTCCCAAGCTAATTTTTTCCTTATCTATTATACCGTTTGATCGGTTTAAATACAGAACCCAAAACTCCTCATAAGGCAAATCGCCCAACAGTGGTTGAAAAATATCAAATATAATTTGACTATTATTAATTTTCTTTCTTTCAACGTCAGTTTTTTTTCTGCGCCTCCCAAGCTCAAGTGCTGCAATAATTGAAATGGCCTTGGCATTACCAATACCATCAATTTTTTTTAAGTCGTTAACCGATTGTTTGCCCAAAATATGCAGGTTATTGCTAACACTTGCCAAAATTTTTTTTGCCAAAGCTACAGCCGACAGGTTTTTTGTTCCGGTTGATAATAAAATGGCTAATAGTTCGGCATCTGACAAAGATGCAATTCCTTTAATTAAAAGTTTTTCGCGGGGGCGGTCTTCACTTGCCCACTGTTTAATGGTAAAATTTGGGTATTCTTTCACCTTGTTTTTTATTGGTTACAAAGCAAATTTACAAAACCATTTTATATAAAACCTAAAAATTTTAAATGAAAATTTTTTACTGTTCCTTTTTAACCATAAATCAGCAATCGGATTATCTCTGTTCACGAATTACACGAACCCGCCTACCTATGGTATTAGGGCAGGATACCACGAATTTTAATTTACTTAAATAGACGAATTAATTATTGCGCAAATTCTTCATTAATAGGCACTAATAAAAATTCATGCGGATTTTAGGGATTGTAAATAAATAACTAATTCATTTAGGCTTGTTCTTTTGTACACTAACTTTGCCTATTCTAAATAACTTATTCATTTACGACCCCTTAGCCTGAATAATTCATGCGTTTAGTTTGATGTAGCTGTAAGGCATCGGAAAC
>CBDUWQ010000248.1:0-5254 GCA_965370965.1 uncultured Bacteroidales bacterium | reverse complement strand
AAGCCAAATAACATTTTAATTATTTTAGGTAAAAATACCCCCATTTTTTATATAAAAAATTCTACTTTTGCCAGTTGAATTTATAAAGATATATGCAAGAACGTACAGGAGATTTTTTTGAAGACAGGGAGATGGAATCAAGCGTAAAACGCTATGAGGCTATGATGAAGAGTGGCGTATTTACCTATTTTGATGTTGAAGAAATTGAAAACATCATCAATTATTATATAGACAAAGGCATGTTAAACAGCGCACACGATGCCTGTATTTCCGGATTATCAACCCACCCCGCATCATCGGAGTTAAAACTTAAAAATGCACAAATACTTGTTGGCAAAGGCAAAGCTAACGAAGGCATACACTGGCTTGATAAAGTAAAAGAGTACAGTAAGTTAAACCACGAGTACTTACTTACAAAAGGAATGGCTATGGTTTTATTGGGCGCAATAAACAAAGCTGAAAAATACTTTAACAAAGCTTTAAACTTAGTTTCAAACAACGATAAAGAAAATATACTATATAATATTGGCGATGCTCTTGAGAATATTGGAAATTATGCCACAGCCATAAAATACTATAAATTAGGAAGCAAGCTAAATCCTAATAACGAGGAGTTCTATTTTAGGCTGGGTTTCTGCTTCGATAGATCTGGTATTTATGAAAAAAGCATTTATTACTACCAAAAATACTTAGATGCCGACCCTTTTTCAGAAAATGTTTGGTATAATTTGGGTATAATCTATAATAAAATTGAAGATTACAAAAATGCAATTGATGCCTATGAATATGCCATAGCCATTGACAACAGCCATCACGATGCTTTATTTAACAAAGCAAATGCCCTTGCCAATTTCGAAAAACATAACGATGCAATTAAAGCATATTATGAGTATTTAAATGTTAATGCAGACAGCCTAACAGCTAAATACTATATTGGCGAGTGTTATATTCAACTAAAAGAATACGACAAAGCGCTTCAACTGTTTAATTCTATTATTATAGAGAATAAAGATTTTCCTGAAGCATATTATGGTAAAGCAATGGTTTATGATGAATTGGGCAAATTTGACGATGCCATAATAGACTATAAAAAAACCTTAAGCTTAGATAAAGAAAATACCGATGCCTGGTTCTCTCTCGGAAATTTATATTTAAAATTAAAGCAGTTGACCAAAGCTGCAAAAGCTTTCAACAATACACTATTTTATAATAAATTTGATATTGAAGCATGGATATTAATTGCTAACATTTACAGCAAATTAAACAATACCAAAAAATCAATTAAAATGCTTATTGAGGCTATTGAATTTATGCCCGATGATCCCAGTATAATGTATGCCATATCGGCTTATTATCTTAAATTGGGCAACTTAAATTTAGGAATTAGCTGGTTTAAAAGAGCATTTAAAATAGATGATATGGTTTACGATATAACTTTTAATATATACCCTGAAGCTGAAAAAAATAAAGAAATTTTGACATTAATAAATAAAACCTAATTATTACAACACAAGACATGAGCAAAAATAAATTTTACTTACACTGCACCGAATGTGGTTACGATATACCCGATTTTAAAGAGTGGTTTGACAATAAACAGAAATGCCCAAAATGTGGTTGTACTATTGTTGATGTAAAATATAATTACGATTATAAAGAAATAAAGAACCTTATTGAAGCAAAAAATGTTAAAGCAGAAAATATTTGGTATTATTTCGATTTTTTACCTTTAAATAACAAAGAAAATATAATAACCCGTGGTGAAGGTGTAATTCCGTTAGAGCGTTGGGAGTTTTTAGAGGATTACACAAAAAGCAGATATGGAATGTCAATAAAAGTACATGCATACCGTAATGATTTAAATCCGGGCACAGGCACATTTAAAGATGCAGCTGCCACCGTTGCAGCCAGCGTACTAAAAGAAAACGGCATTAAGGAATTTTGCATAGCAAGCACCGGCAATATTGCCAATGCCTATGCACATTATCTTGCCGATGCCGGAATAAGTCTTGCCGTATTTGTACCAAACGATGCACTAAAAGCCAACGAGGCCGAGGTAAATAGCTACGGACAAAAACTTTTTAGGGTTGATGGTGATTATGCCATGGCAAAAAAGATAGCAGCTGAATACTCCAAAAAATATGGTGTTTTAATGTCGGGCGGAAATACAGACCCCATGCGCGTTGAAGCAAAAAAAACTATGGTTTTTGAATGGCTTAGACAAATAGGCGAAGTACCAAATGTTTATGTACAGGCATTAAGCGGAGGTACCGGCCCCATTGCCATCGAAAAGGCTTATAAAGACTTAGAAGGATTAGGATTAGTTGACAAACTACCAAAATTTATTATGGTACAACCAAGCGGCTGTGCACCAATGACACACGGATGGGAAAAAGCTAAAGCCGAAGGTTTTCCCGAAGGATGGCTTCAAGATTACCCAGTTTACGAAAACCCAATAACAAAAGTGCCTACCCTTGCCACCGGCAAACCGGCTACATACCCAATAATAGCAAACATAGTTAAAAAAAGCAATGGTGAAATAATTGAATTTAACGAAGACTATTTAATTGATATTGCCCGTGCAATAGCTTTTGAAAATACAGTACGCATTGGACCTGCCGCTGCAATATCAGCCGGCGGTTTTTTTGAGTCGCTGCATAAAGGCTTAATTAATAACGGCGACAATGTATTAATAAACATTGGCGAAGGCATTAGGCGAGCTCCCGAATTTGTTGAAGAAATGATATACACCACACAGCACGTAAGTTCAATTAACGATTGCGAAAAATTTGACCGTAAGCAATACCGCGAACAGCTTTGGAAAAAAGTTGATGATATATATAATCTGAATAATTAATCAGGATAAATAGTTCTATACTATAATAAATTTGTATAAACTAATAATTATCTGTGCCTATCTATGTAATCTTTTGGATATTAAATAAAAACAATTATCTGTATCCATCTTTGCAATCTGTGGACAATAAAACTTTAAACATGAAAAAAACTATATCAATTATTGTTAAAGGCATAGCCATGGGAGCTGCTAATGTTATACCGGGTGTATCGGGTGGCACCATTGCCCTTATTACCGGAGTTTTTGAACGGCTAATAAATGCAATTAAATCATTTGACATACACGCTGTTAAACTCTTGTTTTCAGGCAAAATAAAAGAACTAATTAAATATACCGACTTTTGGTTTCTGGTTTCACTATTTTTGGGTGTAGGAATTGCCATAATAACATTGGCTCGGTTGTTTAAATACCTGTTTGAAAGCTATCCTGTTTACATTTGGTCGTTCTTTTTTGGGTTGGTATTGGCTTCGGTTTATTTTGTTGGCAAAACCGTTAAAACTTGGGATTTTTCGGTAATAGCCTCTTTTGTTATAGGCACAGGGGTAGCAATAGCCATTTCGGTATTAAACCCTGCATCACAAAACGATAGCTTTTTATATTTATTAATTTGTGGGGTAGTTGCGGTATGCAGTATGATTTTGCCCGGTTTATCGGGCTCATTTGTACTAATACTGTTGGGCAATTACCAACTTGTAATGATTGATGCCGTTAACGCAATGAGCATTAAAATACTTTTTCCGGTTGTTTTGGGGGCAGGTTTTGGGTTAATTGCTTTTTCACATGCTTTATCGTGGCTGTTAAAAAAATACCACAACCAAACCTTATCAACTTTAACAGGATTTATTCTTGGGTCGCTTGGTATTTTATGGCCATGGAAAACTGTTATTATCCAAACTTTTGGAGATAAAGTAAAAACCATTGGCTACAACTGGTATTTACCATCGGTTGATACAGAGTTTTTTATTGCAGCTTTATTAATAATTTTGGGAATTATAACCATTTGGGGCACCGAACACTTTGGCTCAAAAGAAAATACTGATATGTAAAAATCAGTTTATGTGCCCTATGTGCCTTATCTTGATAAAATGGGACAGGTTGTAGCTATTAAAAAAATATAAACAGACAAAAAAAATGAATCAATCACCTCAATTCTAAAAAATAATTGTATTTTACCATAAATTTTTATTGTCAAATATCATGGATAAATACGGACTAATTGGTTACCCGCTTGAGCAATCGTTTTCGCAAAAACACTTTGCTAATAAATTTAAAAAAGAGGCTATTGATGCCGAATACATAAATTTTGAGATTGAAAGCATTGGTGAATTTCCTGAAATTATTGAAGACAATGAACAGCTTAAAGGACTTAATGTTACAATACCTTATAAAGAAAGGGTTTTACCCTTTTTAACCGAGTTAGACTGCGATGCCGAAAAAATTGGTGCTGTTAATACCATAAAAATTAGCGAAAAATATGGAAAACTATGCTTAACAGGCTTTAATACCGATATTTATGGCTTTGAAGAAACCCTTAAACCTTTTCTTAAGCCCCATCACTCAAAAGCACTGATATTAGGTACCGGCGGTGCATCAAAAGCTGTAAAGTTTATATTAAAAAAACTATGTATCGACTATAAGCTGGTATCAACAAAACCACGACAAGGGAATTTTGGATATAACGATATTACCGAAGATATTATAAACGACTATAAATTAATTATAAACACAACCCCTTTAGGTATGCACCCGCATACTGAGGGTTTTCCTGACATACCTTACAAAACCATTACAAAAGAGCACATGCTTTATGATTTGATTTACAACCCTGCCGAAACCATGTTCCTGCAAAAGGGAAAAACCAATGGAGCTACAATTGTAAATGGTAAAGCAATGCTAATTAAACAGGCCGAAAAAGCATGGGAGATATGGAGTATGTAAGAATTATTGAGCATTTAAAATAATTCAAAACTGTAAGTAGTACTATCCTTTGGCTGGCAATCTGATTAATCATATTAAAACAAATGTGAAATAGTGTTAACCTGTCCGACTGACCAATGTCAAATAGTTAAGGTGTAATACCTATTGTGAATCAAAGTTACCGATATACTTCATTAGCATTTGTATATCAGTTTTGATTATACATCGGCATTATACAAGTAATTTTGATTTTAAAATGGTATTATACTAAAAGATGCTAACCTTATTTATTTCAAATTTTAATAGTGTAAATAGATGAATATAAGCTATTTATAGGTTAAATAATTAATATTGGTTCAACTAACAGGTCAGGTTCGTGTAATTAGAGCCTGTCCATAAACTCAGAGTCTGGTTCAGAAAGTTAGAGTTCAAGCCCGCCTTAAGGTAAACCTGAACGATTAGTCGGGCAGGGCTTGCGAA
>CBDUWQ010000247.1:0-5299 GCA_965370965.1 uncultured Bacteroidales bacterium | reverse complement strand
TTCCGATGCCTTACAGCTACATCAAACTAAACGCATGAATTATTCAGGCTATAATTAATAATACGAAGTCTTACTTAAAGTTTTTACGGTAAACCCTTTCGCTAATTTTAATGCTAATTTCATAAAGGGCTAATAGCGGAATACAAACCATTATTTGGCTAATTAAATCGGGGGGAGTAATTATTGCGGAAATAATAAGCAGTATTATTAAAATAATTTTTCTGCTCGATTTCATAAATTTTGGGGTAATAATACCCGTTTTTGTCAAAAAATACACCAATATGGGAATTTCAAAAACAACGCCCAACGATAGCGATACCGAAACCACATTGCGTAAATAGGAGCCCAGCGATATGGTGTTTTCTACTTGATCGCTTACATGATATCCGCCAAGGAAATTTATAGTTAGTGGTACAATTAAAAAATAACCAAATAACACACCGGTAATAAACAAAACAGAACTCACAAATACAGCACCCCTGCTATGTTTTTTTTCGTTACTGTGCAGTGCAGGTTTTACAAAACGCCAAAATTCAAAAATTATGTATGGCGATGCCAAAAAAACACCTACAGCAAACGATGTAAAAAGGTGGGTTGTAAACTGCCCCGATAGTTTGATATTAATAATTTCAAGCCCTGATTGGTTAAGACAGAGTGCATCTGAATTTAAATATCTTGAAAACCTGCATAGCAATTCGTTGGTGATAAACCATGGCTCTTTGGGTGCTAAAAAAACATGATTAAAAACAAGGGCTTTATTTAAAAAGGCAGCAATACTTATTGCACCTATAGCTATAAGTGAGCGGATAAATACCCATCTGAGTTCTTCAAGATGATCCCAAAAGGTTAATTCAATATTTTGTGATTCTTTCGACATTAATGTATTATAGCTTAGCGCTATTTTTTATGTTATCGGCAACAGAGTTAATCTCCTTTTTTATGTCTTTAATGTCTTCACTCACTGCACTATCGCTGGTAGCTTTTTTAAATTCTTTTATTCCTTTACCCACGCCTTTCATCAATTCGGGTATTTTTCGGCCACCAAATAGTATTAAAACAGCAAGCACTATTAAAATAATCTCTTGCCCCCCTAAAATGCCCAAAAAAATTGTATTTATCTCCATAATTGAATGTGTGTTATATTTTGCGTAAAACTACTTATATTTTTCAAAACATATACATTTAAAAATGCATTTTGTTTTTTGTTAAAAGGTAAAAATATTTTTGTATAAATAACAAATTCTATTATTTTTGCCAATAGGGATGTTTTAATTTACTATAGTACTACTTATAATGAAAAATGACAAACTTTGGAACGAGGAGTGGAAACACTTTACTCTTCAGGGAATACGTCATGGTGAAATTTATGAAGTTTCGACTTTTGGGCGTGTTAAACATTACAACAAAAAGAAAGAAGAATGGATAATTCTTTTTACGGTTAATCAATATAAAGATAAATCGGGGTTTGAGTATGTTAATAATTTTAAGCGTATTAAAGATTTGAAAAAGAGGGTAACAGAGTCGGTGCACCGTTTAGTTGCAGCAAATTATTGTGAAAAGCCTTCTGATAATCATAAATTTGTAATACATAAAGATTTTAATAAGCAGAATAACCATAAGGATAATTTGAAATGGGTTACTCGGCATGAATTAAACCTTCATAATAATGAAAATCCAAAGGTAAAATTTGCAAGGGGAAACCGTAAAGGGCTTATTACCCACGCAAAACTTACCGAAACTGATGTTATAAGGTTAAAGAAAAAAGTGAGACGGGGTAAGAATCCGTTATACAAAATTGCCCGCGAGTTTGGCATTACACATACCCAGTTAAACAGGATACGCAAAGGTGAAAATTGGGGGCATGTTAAAATTGATGATGAAGATTAATAAATAAATTCCATAATTATTGAAAAGAGGTAATTTACCCGCAGGGGGAGAAGGAGAGTCATTACCACTGGTAGAGCAGTTTTATACACTGCAAGGTGAGGGGTATCATACAGGCAAGGCTGCGTATTTTATTAGAATTGGTGGCTGTGATATTGGTTGTAGGTGGTGCGACTCAAAGGTGTCGTGGAATGCGGATATACACAGTTTGGTGTCGGTAAACGATATACTTAAAAGTGTTTTAAAAACACCTGCACGCTCGGTTGTTGTTACAGGCGGAGAACCATCGCTTTATAACCTAAACCCATTGTGTAATTTGTTAAAAGAGAATAATATTGAAACTTTTATTGAAACATCGGGGGCGTATGAGCTTACTGGCACATGGGATTGGATTTGTCTGTCGCCAAAATCAAATGTGCATCCAAAAGGCGATATTTATAAAAAAGCCAACGAGTTAAAGGTTATTATTTACAACGATGAAGATTTTGAGTGGGCCGAAACCTGCTCAAAAATGGTTACCGATAATTGCCTATTATATTTACAGCCTGAATGGAGCAGATTTACTATTAATATTGATAAAATTGTAAACTATGCAATGAATAACCCAAAATGGATGGTATCATTGCAATCGCATAAGTTTATGAAAATACCATAAAAATTATAAAAACAGGTAGAGTTAGTACATACATTATCTTAAATAATACTTTATCAACTATTTGTTTTATTCAAGCGTTTGGCTTTTAAAACCCCTTTTATTTTGTTAATGTTATCAAGCAGCAAGTCGAGGTGGTTTAGGTTATTGATAAAAACAGTTATAAAACCTTCAAAAATACCATCCTTTGAGTTAATTGCCAGCGACCGCATATTTACCTGATGGTCTTTTGATATAACCTCGCTAATATGGTTCATAATACCAATTTTATCAAGTCCAGTAACCACAATTTCAACCAAAAAGGCTTTATTTTTTGATTCTAATGTCCATTTTGCCGGAACAATACGGTATGAGTACCTGCGGTATAAATCTTTGGCATTAGGACAATTGGTGCGGTGTATCTGTATTCCCCTGTCAACAGTAACAAAGCCAAATATTGCATCGCCGGGTATTGGGCGACAACATTTTGCAAGTTTGTAATCAATATTTTTCAGGTTTTTATCAATTATTAGATAATCATCTGCCAACGGTTTTTGCTGAACGTACTCAACTGCACTTGATTCGACTTCGTCTATTTTACCTAAATTAGATTCGTTTTCAGTTTTTGATTTTATCAAATACTCTTTAATTACTTGAATATCAATCTTCTCATCAGCAATATCTTGATAAAAATCTAAAACCCGTTTGTATTTAAAATGCGATGCCAGTTTTAATACAATACCTTCTTCAAAATCGAATTTTATTTGCGAAATTTTTCGTTCAAGTATCTCTTTACCAATTTCGGCTTGCTTAAACAGTGTTTCATTAATGGCCTTTTTTATTCTTGCCTTGGTTCTTGGGCTAACAACAATGTTTATCCATTCGTTTCGCGGATGTTGGTTTTTTGATGTTATAATTTCAACAGTATCGCCGTTTTGCAGTTTGTGTTTAATGGGTACAATTTTTTCGTTAACACGGGCACCTGTGCATGTATTGCCAATTTTACTGTGTACGGCATAGGCAAAATCTAAAATGGTTGCCCCTGCACGCAGTTTTTTAATATCGCCTTGCGGGGTAAAAACAAAAATTTCGGTTATCCGTTTTTGCTCTTTATCTGGTTTTAAGTCATCAATGGCATCGGCATCTTTAGCTTCTAAAACATCACGTATTGTACGCAGCCAACTTGTTTGGTTATTATTATTTCCCGATTCTTTATATTTCCAGTGTGCAGCATCGCCTTTTTCGGCAATTTTATCCATGCGCTGTGTACGTATCTGTACCTCAACCCAATGGTTATTAGGACCAATTACAGTTGTGTGCAACGATTCGTAACCGCTTGGACGTGGTGTTGAAATCCAGTCACGCAAACGAACCGGGTTAGGGCTGTATATATTGGTTGCCAAACTATAAATATTCCAACACTCCTCTTTCTCTTTTTTAGTATCATTAATTATTATGCGAATGGCAAAAAGGTCAAAAATTTCCGATACATCGATACCCTTTTTCTTGATTTTTCCATAAATGGAATTTACCGATTTTGGTCTGCCAATTATTTCATAATTGTACCCTTTCTCATCTAATATTTTTTTAATGGGTTTCGAGAATTCTTCTATATATAGTTCACGAGCTTTTTTGGTCTCTTTTAGCTGGTTGGCAATACTAAAATAAGCATCAGGATCGATATGCTTTAGCGAAATATCTTCAAGTTCAGTTTTTATGTGGTACAACCCCAGCCTATGGGCAATAGGGGCATAAAGCAAACGTGTTTCGTTGGCAATTTTAAGCTGTTTGGTAGTGTCAAATTTCTTAATTTGCCTAATATTATCTAGCCTGTCGGCAAGTTTTAAAAGTATAACCCTAACGTCATTAGATATAGTTAAAAGCAAGGCAATGAAATTTTCGCTTTGCAGCGACAGCCTCTCTGTATATAGAGAGCTTATTTTAATTATACCATTAACAATATCAAACACTTCATTGCCAAACTCCTTTTTTATTGTTTCGTTATTTGTAAGTTTATCATCAACCAAATCGTGCAGTATGGCTGCTGAAATTGTTGCTGCGCCTAACCCTATTAATTCATGGGCAATAATAGCCACCCTAATGGGATGAAAAATATATGGTTCGCCGGATGCACGCAGTTTTGCCCCTGACAGTTTTAATGAAAAATCATATGCTTTTTGAATAAAAACAACATCGGCTTTTGAGCAGTTTTTCGAACACAGTTTTATCAGTTCGGTATGCAGTTGCTCTAATTCTTTTATATATTGTTCAGAAAACCCCATTTTGCTAAATAATTATATTGCAAAAATAAAAAACATTTTTTATTAATTAGTATTGAGTATGTTTCATTGTTAAATTGTTTCATTTAGTTTAATAATTATTCTCTGCGTCCTCCGCGTCTCAGCGGTTAATTATTTTGTGGTAAAGCGAAAACTGAAGGTTGGGTATTGGGTAAAAAGCAAAAGGATAGTAAATATCCGGTTATCTACAACTATTCTTATTCCTTATTAAATAACATTTTAACTGCCTCGCTAAAACCACTATTGTTATTTGATGTAGTTGTTTTAAATTGTTGTTTAAGGATGTTTGGGGCATTGGACACAACAAATGCCGATTGTGCAAAATTCAATAAATCAATGTCGTTATAGTCGTTTCCTATTGCAAAAACATGAGGGTTTTTTATTTTCAGATAATTAATTATCCAATTTACACCGTTGCTTTTTGACACATTGGGGTTAAAAACTTCCATCCACATTGATTTATGGTTAATGGGCGATGTTGTTA
>CBDUWQ010000246.1:0-5327 GCA_965370965.1 uncultured Bacteroidales bacterium | reverse complement strand
TTCCGATGCCTTACAGCTACATCAAACTAAACGCATGAATTATTCAGGTTAGATAAAGGGCAATATATAATAAATGTTTTACAAAAAAATAATTTTGGCACGTCAACTATTATTATAAAGTGAAGCAACTTTTTTTGCACCACTACCGACCTCAAGGTAAATGGCTTGTAACCCAAGCACTTCGCCTGCCATAGCTGTTGCTACGGCAATATCGGTTTATTATATAGTATAGATGTGGTATTACTCATGTACGACACCGAGGTGTCAACACCCGATTTAACCAAAATATAACCTGTTGGAATAACCTCACCCCGACTTTTTAATTTTTGGCGCAGCCAGCACGTGGTTGCCAATTAAAAACTCGGGGTTACAACCATATATCAACGAAATAAGCATAATACCATCGGCAAACTATGCAAATAATATTTTTATGCATCACACATAAAAGGAATTGTGCATTAGTGTGAGAAAAAGATTCAAGCGGCAGTATGTAAGCCCTGATAACCAACGAAACAAAGCGAGGGGTGGCAGGGCTTACATAATATGTCTCACTCTTTTATAAAGCTTTTAGTCTCGCTTAACTTATTTGAATGCAACACAATATGGTAAGTACCTAGTTCAAGTTTATTTACATTATACTCCATTTGATGCTTTCCAGAGTACTTCCATTGATTTTCTATATTAATTAAAACTTTTCCGGAATTGTCGCACAAATACATCGAAACATTGCCAGCTGTTTTAAGTATATAACTCAATTGAATCACATTATTAGCCGGATTGGGATAAATCTCAAAGTTAAATGCATCTTTCTTGTTAATCTTAATTACAGAGAATGATTTACCAATTGCAAAAGGTAAGGAATTCATTCTGTATAATTCCGGTTTTCCCTTGTAATATACTTTCACAAAACATTTATCTGAATCAATATTTGGGACAGTCCAGGCATAAGTTGAATCTGCTGCCACAACATTATTTTCAATATCAGTCCACGACACCCCATCATCCTTTGAGTACTCAAAGGAAAGAGCATAAATTAATTCGCTATCCCAGCTTATTGTGTAGGTACTATCCTGCAAATATTCCTCTCCACCAAGTGGAGACAAGAGGTTAAGCCTACATATTTTTATACCAGCGATGCTTGTCTCAGCATCTGATGGATTACCTGAAGGATATATTCTGATTTTGAAATTATTGGTTACCACCTCAGGAATTAACCAATTGTAGCTTCCACCAACGGTCGAAATACTATCTGCCCCGGAATACCACTCACCATCCGAGGTATCACGATAGTCAATGTCAATATACTCAATTGCCTCAGATGTAAAGCTGATTAACATGTCGTCTCCTCCAAGAAAAGTTCCTGAGATTGGACTAACAAGATTTAATCTGCCAAATGAAAAAGTAGCACTTTCATCATTAAGTAATGAATTAGATGCATCAGCAATTCGAATCTTACATTCGTTATAAAGACTATCTGGTGTTTGCCATTTAAATGATTTTAAATTACAACAAATTGAATCTGCAATTAGTTCCCAAGTAAGTCCATTGTCTGTTGAAAATTCGATATCAACATCTGCAATATACTGACTGTTCCAAGTAATCATTTGTTCTTTTCCAGCCAGAAATACACTTCCTTCTGAAGGAGAAGACAATACTAGTGTTTTAGTTCCGGGAGTAATAACCCTGATACTATCTATCACAACATCTACCAGAGGCTTATCACTTGCATTGGTAGCTACTTCACTAATGGCGAAAACTACATCCATTCCGTCAATTACCTTTCCAAATACGGCGTGGGCATTGTTTAGCCAAGAAGTTGGTACTACTGTAATAAAATACTGAGAACCATTTGTATTTGGGCCACTGTTAGCCATCGATAATATTCCGGGTACATCATGAATTAAATCCGGATGGAATTCATCATCAAAAGTATACCCCGGACCACCAGAACCAGTTCCAAGAGGGTCTCCATCCTGAATCATAAATTTTGACATTACACGATGAAAGATAAGGTCATCATAAAAACCGGCATTTGTAAGATCAAGGAAGTTTTGTACTGTAATTGGAACGAGATCTTCTCTCAATTGCACATTAAAGTTACCCTTTGAGGTGTACCATTGAACCATGGTTTGGGCATTGGATTGAAAAGAGATTGCAATAAACAAGAGTAACATAATGCTCATGACTAAATTGATGCGAACAGATTTCATATCTTTATTTTAATAGGTTAAATTAATATATAACAATAACTTAGAAAATATTTTTTCTCCACTACATAGTACCGCAAGGAAACTTGTCATTTTTGAAGCCTTTGACCTGTCTGCCAAGGTACGCCAGACAGGTAAGAAAGCGTCAAAGATAAACCCGCCTGAATGACAAAGTCGGGCAGGCAGTATTTGGCGTTTTCTTGCAAAAACTACATAACAAATCCTTTCATGTGGTTTAAGTATTAATTAGGCAATTATTTAGTAGTCTAATAAAATTTAATAATTTAAAATCCATACAAAATACACATTTCACACGAAGTGCGCAAAAGCAACTAACCTTAAATCGAAACTTACTTGAATAAACCGTGGATTTACAAGGGTTAGCTCAGATATTTTTCATCGTTCTGTGACTACACTCTTACAATATTCTCTATTTTGAGATTAAATAATCTTGCCATTTCACGTTGAATCTCATTTAGTTATGGTACCATAATCTTCTTTATGTTATGACCAATTTCCAATTTGCTCACTTTAATATTGTTTAATTCATCAGTTATATCGTGATACAATAGTTTGTAATTATTATTATTGTTATATGTTTTTAGCCATGGATATATTTCTGTTTCTATTTCTTTAACACCTTAGTGAAACTATACAGTTTAGCTTATACAACAAAAACATACGGTATAAACCCAACAATTAACCTAAGTCATTTAAATAAAGGGCAATATATAATAAATGTGATGTAACAAAATTATTTTGGCACATCAACTATTATTATAAAGTGAACCAGCTCAAAAAAAGTTACTATTAACAAAGTGTTTATTAATCATCAGATTAACACCCGATTTTAATCGGGTGAAACTTACACAAAACAGTTTTATCCCAAAAAGTCAAAAGCTTTTATTTAAAACCGGCTTACTGTTTTTGCAAAATCAGTAATCTGTTCGGGTTTTGTCTCTATGGCAGTTCCTATAACAACCATATCGGCACCGGCTTTTAAAACATTGGTAAGTTGTTGGTTGGTTTTAATTCCTCCACCCACAATAAGCGGTATTTTAATTTGCTTTTTAACTTCTGATATCATTTTGCTTGAAACAGCTTTTTTTGCACCGCTACCGGACTCAAGATAAATGGCTTGCAAACCCAGCATTTCGCCTGCCATAGCTGTAGCTACTGCAATATCGTTTTTTTCAAATGGTATGGGCGTTGTGTTGCTCATGTACGATACCGAGGTATCAACACCCGAATTTATTAGAATATAACCTGTTGGAATAACACTTATACCCGATTTTTTGATTTTTGGTGCAGACAAAACATGGTTGCCTATTAAAAACTCGGGGTTACGACCAGATATTAAAGAAAGGAGTAAAATGCCATCGGCAAATTGTGATACCTGCAGTACGTTGCCCGGAAATAGGTAAACAGGTTTTGAGGTAAGCGATTTTACTGTTTTAACAGTCTCGTCAATTCCGTTAAAAACAATGCTGCCACCAATTAATATTACATCGGGACCCGGGTTAGTATTGGCAGTTTTAATAAGTTCTGTTAGCGATTTAGTGTTATGCTTATCGGGGTCAATAAGCAAAGCAAATAACTTTTTACCCTCTAATATTTTATTATGTAGCAGTGTTTTTAACATTAATGCAAATATAACCTAAATTGGACAAGACAGAAAAAAGATTGAATAAGATTGAATGAGATTAGTCAATCTTTTAGTTTTTTATAAAAAAAATATCTTGCCAAAATTAATACTGAGCCAAGTCGAAGTAAATAATCAACCTTTCCAATTTTTCAGGAAATATCATTTATAAGATACTAAATTGAGATTTTATTCCTATATATTTGCATAAAAATTAAAATTCTTAAAATTGAGTAAACAAAACAGGCCACTAATACTGGTAACAAACGATGATGGGTATTTTGCCCCTGGATTAAAAGTCTTAATTGACATGGTTAAACCTTACGGAGATGTTTTAGTTGTTGCACCCGAACAAGGGGTATCGGGTATGTCGCATGCAATAACTATTAAAGTGCCAATAAGGGCGGTTAAAATTAAACAAGAGGAGAATGTTACTATCTATAAAATAAACGGCACACCGGTTGACTGCGTTAAAATTGCATTAAACCAGTTAGCACACAGAAAACCCGATGTATTGGTAAGTGGAATAAACCACGGGTCAAACTCATCAATCAGCATTATCTATTCGGGAACCATGGGTGGCGCAATTGAGGGTAGTTTAAATGGTATTCCGGCAGTTGGCTTTTCACTGTGTTCGCATAGTATGGATGCCGATTTTAGCTTAGTACAAGAATATGGCGAAGATATTTTTCTCGAAGTTTTAAAAAACAAGCTGAACACAAACACATGCCTTAACGTAAATTTTCCGGTAATTGACAAAAAAGCATTTAAAGGAATTAAAGTATGCAGGCAGGCAAAAGGAGTTTGGAAAGAGGAGTATGAAAAGCGAACCGACCCCCATGGAGGAATATATTATTGGCTTACCGGCAATTTCAATAATCAGGAAAACGGCGCTACCGATACCGATGAATGGGCTTTAGCTAACAATTATGCTTCAATAGTTCCGGTTAAAATTGACTTTACCGACTTTGAAAACATAAAAAACTTTTCATCACTAAATAAAGAGATATAATGCTTAATAAAAGCTCAGACTCAACATTAAAAGGGGTAATATTAGGGTTGCTGATGCCATTAGTAATTATGGCTGCAATTATTCTTTACTCAAGCTCACGTTTTGAATCTGTTAAGGATACTTTAGACCACTTTCAAACTTTTGGTTTACTTTACAGAATACTATCAATTAGTTTAATGCCCGGTGCCGGTCTGTTTTTAATTTGGACACGTTTAAACAAAATTAACCAAGCCCGTGGTATATTACTTATTACCATGTTTTACGGAGTATTTGTAATTATGCTATATTTGAAATAAATATTAATTATTAACTTTGTATAAGGCAAAACAATAGAAATTATGGAAGCAGGTCAAATAAAACAAGAAATACACGACTTTATTAATAATGCAGATGAACGTTTCCTTCGGTTAGTTTTTAGCCTGAATAATTCATAAACTTTTTGAAAAAGCAGTTAACATATTGATTA
>CBDUWQ010000245.1:0-5352 GCA_965370965.1 uncultured Bacteroidales bacterium | reverse complement strand
AAAGTTGAAAGTTGAAAGTTGAAAGTTGAAAGTTGAAAGTTGAAAGTTGAAAGTTAAAAGTGCAAAGTTAAAAGTTAAAAGTTGAAAGTGCAAAGTTCTAAGTGCAAAGTTCTAAGTGCCTATGGTAGTTATAGTAATTATTCAATTACCATAACTACAACAGCTTTTGCATTTACATATTTTACCAATAACTCTTTGGCAAAATCCAAAGCGGGTATTAAATCGTTTTTGCCGGTATAGCCATTTATATTCATAAAAAAGCACTTGGTGTCAAGTCTAATAGCTGTACGCACCTCGTCGCTTGTAGGAGTTCCAATTGCACCTTTTTTGTCGCGCAAAACGGGCAATTTATGAATATTCAGTTTTCCCTTGCCAATACCTTCATAATGCTCGCCCTCGGCACCAATTCCGGCCTCAACATTACCCACCATATAATCTATGTCAAAACCCCCAATGGAGTATCCTGTTTTTAGCGATATAAGGTTAACCAAGTCAACCAATGTATTAATTTGATACAATCTTTCGCCCTTTACAATACGCCTCATTAATGCCTCGGCAGATGGGCGGTATCTGCCAGGCTTTTTACCACAAGCCAAATACATATTACGGGTTGCTGTAATTTGCGGGTTGGTTTTTATGGTATCAATTGCATATTTATCCCTTATCTGTTTCGATACATTTTCAATCTCATCCCATAACAGTTTATTAAACGCTGAATTTGATACTTCACAAACAATTGTACCCAACGCCATAATAGGGTTTTTGTCTTTTAACAGTTTGTTTATTTCTATTTTAAATTCACTCATTGCTAAAACTTAAACCAAAAAGTAACCCTACCAACAACATCAGATCCGTTTTCGACAACAGTATTATTAAAAAAGTTGTAATTGGTAAACCAAATATTTGGCATAATGTGCACTCCTTTTATTGGCTGATAGTCCACCCCAATTACTGAAAACTCTAGATATTCATCGGTATCATTAGAATTTTTAAACACATCAATTTTTCCAAAACCAAAAAGCTTTTTATTAATAATTGTCCCCCTCGCCATAAACGATGACCCTATCATTTGAATATTTTCGCCAACTGCTTGTTTTTGTTGTGTTATAAATGGCTCAATACCAACAGTTAACTTATCATTCTGAAAGCCAACAAAACCTTTAATGGTAACCTTATCTTCCGAAAATTCTTGCTGCTCATAATCGCCATAAATCTCAAGCAACAGCCTTTTATTGAACAAACGGGCATTTACCGATCCGTAAATTTTCTTAAAAACATCAAATTCGGGTTTTTGAGCTGCGCCATTACCCACCATTAAATTATACCTAACAGTTTCGTCATTATTAAGCCTACCCGAAAGTGAAACACCAAGATCGTTTGATAAACCCTGCTTCCAAAAATCTAATATTGATTTCTCAACACTGCGGTAGCCCCAAATTTTTTCGGTAAAACGCGACCATGTGGGAGTTGATTGTGCCCCAATCATTAAGTTAGAGCCGGGAAAAATATTTTTCCAATTTATATAAGCATATTTAATATTTACACTCCTTTTGCCATTTGTTAAAAGGTTGGCATCGTTACCTTCAAACATAAGTTTTGCGGTAAATTTTTTGCTAAAATTATATTTATACCCCAAATAAAACCGCCTTATGGTAAATCCATTGTCTCCCTTTTTATTTTTATTAAATCCCCCCACCCCGTTTTCAAGCGTATCGCCTTTTATCATGCAATAATAGTCACCAAAAACTTCACCAAAAACTTTACCATTGGGCTTAAACTCAACGGGTTGCTCTGTATCTGATTTTACATTTTGTGCATTAACTAAACCCATTGATAAAATAACGCTAAATATTGCTAACAGTATTACATTCTTCATCCGTCTAAAATTTTATAATTACTTCAATACTTGAATTAATTTTTCTGCAATTATAATCTTAATATTTTATTTCA
Organism: uncultured Bacteroidales bacterium; assembly: GCA_965370965.1. Lineage (GTDB taxonomy): Bacteria > Bacteroidota > Bacteroidia > Bacteroidales > SZUA-534 > GH45. The sequence goes on along the minus strand of CBDUWQ010000245.1, from coordinate 3,402 downwards.
TTAATTAAATTAAAGTAATTTCATTGTTAATTTAATGTTAATTCTAATAATATATTTCAATTGTATTAGCATAGTTGCGCAAATTTGTAGTAAACCGCACAGTATTATTATTAGCATCATATTCCGGTTTACCCGGAAATTTTTTACCATTTACTATTATTTTTTTTGGTTTTCTATCTAAATTATGGATTACAAATGAAATTTGATTCTCATCAATTTTATTATATCTCTTACCCCGCTTGCGCTCAATATTTATGGTAAGAATCTTTTCGCTGTTTTTTGCACTAAAATCAAGAAACTCATACAAGCCTTTTTCAAAGCTATTTTGTGTTTCTCCATCATCATTATATAATTTATAGGTTGACCTTCTAACCTTTATATCAGGATAAAAGTGCATATCAAAAGTTTTTATACTATAATCTTTGATTTGCTTAACCTCTGTTAGCATGGGTACAAAAGTTCCACCTTTTACAAAAACCGGAATATGCTTGATAGTAACATTTACTTCAATATCTTGACCACCCTCAAAAATCTGATTTGTATAATAATCTGTCCAGCTATTTCCCTTTGGCAGATACACATTTTGTTTTTTTACCCCTGCTACTTTAATCGGCGATACTAACAATGCATCGCCCCACATATAGGCATTATCATAAGTTAGCAAATCTTTATATTTTTGTTCAATATAAAACAATGGATACATTAAAGGTTTACCCGTTTGATTGTTTTCAAAAGCCATTGTATAAATATATGGCAACAGTTTATAGCGCAACTCAATAGCTTTTTTTACATGTGCTTTTACTGTATCATTCTGAAAAACCGGTTCGGCCGGAATATGTTCTTGTGCATGAGGGCGATAAATTGGTTGAAATACACCATATTGCAGCCAACGTATATATAACTCATTATCAATAGTTTCTCCTCCTGCAAAACCACCCAAATCGCTGTGCATATAAGCTAAACCCTGCATTCCCATTTGTAGTGCAATTTCGGGCTGTGGCATTAAACCACCCCATGTACGGTTTACATCACCTGTCCATGGTATAATGCCATACCGTTGTGAGCCTGCAAATCCGGCACGCATTAATATAAAAGGGCGTTGTGTGGGGAAATCTTTTTTATATCCTTCATAAATAAGTTTTGCCCACTCGTGCCCATATGCATTATGTACCTCGTTGGCCGAGCCATTTATGTGTTGTAATTCTGAAGGATGTACCTCGGGCTCACCCAAATCACCCCACCAGCCATCAATTCCTTGATTAATAAATTGTTTGTAAATATCCCAAAACCATTCGCGCGCCTCGGGTTTAAAAACATCAATTAGTCCGGTGTTACCAAAATAAAAATCGTAAGTATAAGGTTTTCCGGTGGTATCGGTACATAAAACCTGCTTATTAACCGCCTCTTGCCACTTATTACTGGTGGTTAAAATAAATGGTTCGGTAACCAAAATAGTTTTTACGCCTTTTTGAGCTAATTGGTTTATCATTTTTTCGGGTTCCGGAAAGCTATCTTTATACCATTCCATATTGCCCATATCACCAAATATCTCTTTCCCAAACCAATAAATATCAATAACAGCTGCCTCAACAGGAATATCATCATCAAAAAACTTATTTATGGTAGCTACTACCTCTTTTTGGGTGTGATAACCAAACCTGCTGCTAAAATTACCAAAAGCCCAGCGCGGTGGCAAGGGCTGACGACCTGTTAATATTGTAAATTGGTTAGTTAAATCAAACCAATCGGTGCCTGCTACAACATAATAATTCATTGTGCCGCTTACCGTTTCGTACCTCACGGTATTATCCTTTTCACTATCCAAATCAAGAAAGCCTCTGCTTGCATTATCGAATAAAACAGCATACTGCTTTGATGATATAAACATAGGAAGCGAATAGTTCATCAACTCTGAATGAGTTTCGTAGCCATAATGTGCCCTGTTATATAATTCAAGGTTATGCCCACGGCGGTTCATCCCCAATACCCTTGCACCACCACCGTAAAGCACCTCATCATCATCAATTTTAAAACTCATTATTTGCGATGAGTCTGTTTTTGTATAACCACTATTTTCAGTAAATAACAACTCGCCATGACGATAAAAGCTTATATTAAAAGGCGATTTATTAATAAATATTTTTAGTTTTTTCGATTCTATTTTAACAACCCCCGATTCATTTTTTATTAAAAAATCTACCTTTTTAGGTTTCATATTAACAGCATATGAAAAATTTTTTGCCTGAATGCCTTTAGGGTAAAATATAACATGAAATATTTTTTTACTAAAAGGTATTATTTTATATACTCCATCGGATACAGTTATAACTATTTCTCCAACATTCTGTTTGTAGCTAATGAATTCTCGTTGTGAATTTTGCGCATAAGCATTAGCAATAACAACTAAGGCTACTGCAATAATAAGGATTCGTTTCATGTTATTATTTATTAGTTTCTAAACTTAATAATGCAATAGTTCGCTAAAATTTTAGCCCTAACAAACTATTGCTATTGGCAGCAACAAAAATAGTTTTTTTAATATAAACATCCGTTCAAAAATTAAATACAAATAAGCTTTTATAAATTTATTTTGTACCTTAACCAAAATAATATAATACTTTAGGTTCTACTACCATTTTTGTAGGTAGTGAACATAATGTGATAATTTCTATTATGAATTTGTAACTTTGAATATGGACTTTACAAAATATTTTTTCAACTTAATAGGTACTACTGCAAACTTAGCAGGTAAAAAAATATTAGCAATTGATATGAGAATAACACCATGTTTCAACATGGTGGCTGATATGATAGTTATTTCTCCTTACCTCTGCCTTTATCGCTAGAGGCGATAAAGGCAGAGGGCGACTAAGGTCTTTCTTTTAAATCACCACAATAAATTGTGGTGTTATTCTCATTATTTTATTATCCACCCACTAAATTGGTAGTAGAATCATATTTTATTAGTTATTTAACTATTTGTAATAATCCAATGAATTATTAGTTGACTGACTAAAAAGCACTAATAAAGTTAGGCTTATGCAAGTATATTCATCGGATAACTTTTTGGAGCAGAATAAATAATAAAACTATAAAAAACAGTGATATCCAATATTTCAACATTAAAAGTTAAATTGTTTTATCTTGCATTCATTATATCAATATTGGGTCATTCGGTTGATTTACTTTTACTTGAATACAATAAAATCATTATTTATTTTGATATTACTACCATACTGTTAACAATTGTAGTTTTTATATTATATAGGTTTAAACAACTTCCAATTAATTGGGCAAATATTTTTATTATTTACTCCTCTTCAATAAATATTGCAGCCAGTATTATAACTGTTGATACACAAAATATATTTGCATATTTCCTAATATCAGCCTTAGTTTATG
>CBDUWQ010000244.1:0-5355 GCA_965370965.1 uncultured Bacteroidales bacterium | reverse complement strand
TTATTCTTATGATTCGAATCAAATAACTTGATAATATTTAATTGAAAAAACAGCAAACAACACGCAATATAATAAATTGGGCAGAAAGCACTAAATATGAATATTTACCATTAAATAAACCGTGTAGTAACTTGAAAGTTTGGTGTTTTAAAAAGCCCAATTTTTTAATATTGCAACCGTTACAAGGTATCCTTAAATTTAAAAAACCGCAAAAAATAGTTATAAAATGAAAATATTAGGACTAATAGGAGGAATGAGCTGGGAATCATCAATTGTTTATTATGAGCTTATAAATAAAAAAGTAAATAAAATGCTTGGTGGTCACCATTCGTGCAAAAGCCTTATGTTTACTGTTGATTTTGATAAAATAGTAAAATTGCAGCATGAGGAAAAATGGGAAGAGCTTGATTTGATTATGGCAGATGCGGCAAAACGGCTTGAAAAGGCAGGTGCCGATATTATTGTTTTATGTACTAATACAATGCACTTATGCAGCAAAGCCATTAAAAGCTGCATATCGGTGCCTTTTTTGCATATTGCCGAGGCAGTAGGACTTGAAATTGCCAAAAGCTCGATAAAAAAGGTAGGGCTGCTTGGCACAAAGTTTACAATGGAAAAAGATTTTTACAAAAATGTACTTGCTCAACAATTTGGAATTGAGGTTATTATACCAAATGAACATGAAAGGGGAGTTGTGCATGAAATTATTTATGGCGAATTGGTACATGGACAGATAAAAGATGATTCAAGAGCCGAGTACAAAGTAATTATTGAAAACCTGAAAAATAGGGGCGCCCAAGGGGTTATTTTGGGCTGTACCGAAATACCTTTGCTTATTTCGGCCAATGATGTTGATATACCAATATTTGATACCACAAAACTACATGCAGAAAAGGCTGTTGAATGGATATTGAAAAATAATACCTGAGTCCACTCCGAAAAGTGTTGGCGTGAATATTTTCACAAAAAGCACATAGTGTTATTGTTTTATATTCAGTTAATTAACAAATTCACACCGACAATAAAACTGCTATTTTTTAGTTTTTCTGACTTTTCGGAGTAGTCTCATACCTAAAAATATAAAATGGAATCGTCATAAAGTTTCGGAGTGTGCGTTAATAGTGCTCGGGTTCGAACTAATTTATGAGCAAACCCTAAGCTGACTAAAACCAATGTAGTTAGGCAATTTTTGTAAGCAATATTGCAAATTGCTTTTATTGTTATAGTTTTGCAATATGAACAATAAGCAGCCAAACAACCCATTGCACGGCATAAAGCTTGAAACATTGCTAACCCGCCTTGTTGATTTTTATGATTGGGATACTTTGGGCGAGCTGATACCGGTAAACTGCTTTATAAAGCAACCGAGCATAAAGTCGAGCCTGAAGTTTTTGCGCAAAACACCCTGGGCACGCAAAAAAGTTGAAGACCTGTACCTTGAAAATATTGATAAAATCAAATAATCTTCTGCGCCCACAGTAGTAAACTATATATTGTGGCAAAAAGGGGAGGTCGGAGACCGGATACTGAAAACTGCCGATCGCCGACCAAAGGCTACCATCTAAAAGGCCAGTATGATAATAAAAATTACCTCTCGTATTTACAGCACTCGTGCAGCCCATTATAAACACTATCCTCTGCTTTTGCTGTATCGGTGTCGTATCCAACTTTGGCAATAGCGTTATTAATGGCTTTTAAAGTGGTTTCCGATTCATTAAAATAAACCGAAATAACTTTGGTGTTAACGTTCCAGTTGGCTCCTGTAACACCGTAAACTGATTTTGCTGCATTTTCAATTTTGGTTTTGCACATGCCGCAGTTGCCTTTTACATTAAAATATACCGGTTCGGTTTGAACAGAAACCTCATAACCCAATTTTTCAAGGGCTTGTTTAATTCCGGCATCGGTGTTTTTTGCTTTTTTATATTCTACTGTTACCAGTTTTTGTTCATAATTTATCTTTACATCTTTAATTCCCTTTTCGTACGGTATGTTCTTCATTATTTTTGCTTCGCAACTGGGGCAATCAAAATTGCACACATAGGTTACTTTTTTTATGTTTGGGTTTTGTTGTGCATTTGCATTAATGGCTACAGTAGCCATAAAAATAAATAATGCTTTTTTTAATAGTGTTTTCATAATTTTTAGAATTTAATATTATTGAAATTTATATTTTTTGTTTACCTGATATTTGCTAAATATTATTAAATTGTTGATAGTCCAGCTCTAAACTCTGTTTTTTTTAAAGGTTTTACTATTGCATTTTTTTAAAACCGTTTATCTAAATTGTACTTAATACCCAAATAGAACATTCTGCCATATAATGGCCCCCATATCTGGCTGGCGTCAAAGTTATTGCCAAATGGGTTGTCGGCTCCTATAATAGCATTTTTTTGGGTAAAGTTTGTTAAATTCTCTGCTCCCACATAAAAGCTCCAGTAACGGTAATTTTTAGTTATCTGTGCTATTAAGTTTATGTACTCATCCGATTTATTGTTTGATATACCGTTGGCATCATTGGCCTGTAATAACCGTTGCTTGCCGTGAAACTGAACCGTTGCATCAAATTGCCATTTATCTAAATTGGTACGGTACTGCCCCGATATTAATGCTTTGTAGCGGCTAACAAATGGTACTGTTTTTAGCTTTTGCCCATAAACGGTTTGTACATCGTTAAAACGGTAACCGCCGGTAAGTTCAAACCTGTTAAATAACTCGTAAAATGCCTCAACCTGAAAGCTGTTTGCAAACGATTCGCCCTGCAAATTGTAAAAGTTGACCTGCTGAGGGTTTTGTTCCAAATCTACCACTAACTGGTTTATAAATTCGGTGCGAAAAAACTCAACGGTTAAAGTTACATCTCTTTTGCCCAAAGGTATATCGTTGTTTAAGCTTATGCCATAATTCCATGCCTCCTCTTGAATAGTTTTATCAATAATTATTAAGTTTTTTGATGTTGCAAGATACTGGGTATTCTCGCTAATAATAGTTGGCGTACGGTATCCTTTACCTGCCGATATACGAATAGTTGTATATGCCGGAAAGCTGTATTTTGCATGTGCACGTGGAGTAACAAAATTGCCGTGCAAACTGCTGTAATCATTTCGCAACCCCAGTAATAGTGAAAATGCGTTTGATGGTATGTAGTTGTACTCAAAAAACACGCCCGGCACATACTCTTTAAAACCAACATTGGCACCATTGAACAACTCGGTGTTACTATCATATACCATACTTACACCCGTATTATAGGTGTGGGCTGTATTGCCTATGTATGACTGAAAAATTAGGTTTGTATATAAATTTACCTGATTTACATTTAAGGTATTGTATCCATAAAACGATTTGCGCTCAAAATAGTTGGCCGATGTAATCCAGCCTATACTTGTATTTGGCCTTGCAAATAAAAAGCCAATTTTTGAAAAGACGTTTAAGCGGTCAACATCAATGCCAATTCCATACAATACCTGTTCGTGCTGTAGTAGCGAATGGTCGTAGCCGGTTTGTCCGCCCTTGCGTGTTTCGGTTAAAACCGATACTCCCAATTTGGCCTCAACCTTTTTACCTTTATAGTTCCATCGGTTCATAAAGTTGCCCGAATAGGATAGGGGCTTATCAAGAAAACCATCATTGTTTATATCTAATTTGCGGGTGTTTGAGCCGCCGTGTATCAACAGGTTTGTGCACCATTTAGTGTTTGCATCAAAATTAATTCCTGCATTTGACTCTACCTTGCCATCTTGGTTGGCATAAAAATAAAAATGGAGCTTTTCGTTGTCGCCCGGGTTTTGATAATTTATGTTAATTTGCCCCGTAATGCTCTCGTAGCCATTTTTAACCGCCGACGTTCCTTTTGAAACCTGAATACTCTTCATCCATGTGCCCGGAATATATTCAAGCCCAAAAGCGGTTTCGCCCCCGCGCATAATAGGTATGTTTTCAAGCATCAGTTGCGAATAGCGACCTGATAAGCCGAGCATTTTAATCTGCTTTATTCCCGAAACGGCATCGGCATACGACACGTCAACCGAGGTATTTGTTTCAAAGCTCTCTGAAAGGTTGCAGCATGCAAATTTTGTTAGCTCTTTACCCGTAATATTCTGCGTAAGTATAGGGTTTATTTTTGATATATTGGTTGCCTTTACCCGTTCAGATACAGTTACTTCATTTAAATCTGCGCCGGGTTTTAAATAAACTGTTATTGGTATTTTTGCATGTACCATTACAGAGTAGGTTTGGTAGCCAACATAGCTAAATACCAGCATGTGGCTATTGTTTGGCTGCAATAAGCTAAAATAGCCGTTTGCATCGGTTGCTGTACCGGTTGAAGTGCCTTTCCAGTAAACATTTACCCCAATTAGTGGAGTTTTTTTATTGCTTTGGTCATATACCCTGCCTTCAATTTTTATTGACATGGCTTGGTGCGCAAGCAATAAAAATAGGGTTATCATAAAATATATATTTATTTGCTTTCTCATAGTTGTAATTGTTTATGTTGCCGAACGTTATTGCAAATGCCGGCATTAAAATTGATTGTTTGTTTTTTAGCAGAATTAGCTAAAAATTTAGGTAATAATCTCTTATTGAAACACTTGGTTACAAGGAAGAAATTATAATTGTATTTGATGAGAAATCAAATAAGGTAAACTTGTATATGAGAAAGGAATTGATGAGTGGATAACGGTGGTATGGTTTTTTTAATGTATTGATTGTACAATGTGGGAGATGCATAAATATCGGCATCTTTAATCACACTCAAAAAAAATATCAATAAAGCAAAATCAGATAGTTTTATTTGGGGAGCTGTATAATTTAGTAATGTCTCTATATCCAATTTTATGTATTCTTCACTATTTGTGCAGCAAGTTCCATCATTGGTTTTGTGTATTAGCTGTTCGCAACAGCTTTTATCAATTAATTTGCAACAACTATTTTTGTTTGCTTTATCTGTATTATGGGAGCATTGGTTGGCAGGTATAAGTATTGAATAGTTATGGATATTGGCATTATTGCAATGGTGGCTGTAAATTTTAAAGCCCGATGTGCCGAGCAACACAACAACTGACAGAACCAAAGCCGTTAAATTTCTGATATGCCTTTTTATTGTAATCATATATTATAATACTGTTAAAGGTATTATTTGTTTCAATAATAATGTTAATTAATTGTTAATTAACTGTTATACCATTTTAATTTCAAAACTGTTGGTATAATGCCGATGTAGAAGCAATATTGATATATGAATGCTAATGAAATATATCGGCAAATTTGCTTCACAATCGGTATTAATGAGTTTTTACCCTGAATAATTCATGCGTTTAGCTTGATGTAGCTGTAAGGCATCGGAAACCGCCG
>CBDUWQ010000243.1:0-5444 GCA_965370965.1 uncultured Bacteroidales bacterium | reverse complement strand
TGAATAATTTATTGTTTAACCAAAAAGTTGCATTTGTAACTTGAATTCAGCTTTTAATAAAAAATTTATTAGTAAAATTCATTATAAAAACTTAGGCAACATGTTGAAAAATAGCTATTTTTAGCCACATTTGTTTATATAATAACTGTTAAAATGTTTTAAACATGAAAAATTCACTTTCAATTCCTGAATGTAGAGACTGTGTTGTTGCATGCAAATGCTTTTTTTCTTCATTGTCGCAAGAGGAGTTGGAACGGTTAACTTATGATAAAAGCTGCAATGTTTATAAAAAAGGATCCACAATTTTTCATGAAGGAAATAGGATTCACCATTTTTATTGTATCTATTCGGGCATTGTAAAAATGTATAAAACCGGTATTGAGGGAAAAGACCAAATTGTATCGTTTGCAAAAGGTGGCAATATAATTGGTTACAGGTCGGTTTTAAGCAAAGAGCCTGCCTGTACTACAGCAAAAGCAATTGAAGATGTTGTTTTATGTGCTATCCCAAAAGAAAATATGGTTGAGTTAATTGAGCATAATGCAAAATTTTCGATGGAACTTATGCAACTGGCCTGCAAAGAATTGGGTGATGCCAACCAATTTTTAACTGATATTGCTCAAAAATCGGTTCGCGAACGCTTAGCCGAAGTGCTTGTACAGCTAAAGGAGACATTTAGCGTTGACCAAGATGGGTATTTAAAAATCACGCTTACAAGAGAGGAGCTGGCAAACTTAGTGGGAACTGCTACTGAATCGGTTATAAGGCTACTTTCGGAATTTAAGGTTGATAAATACATTGAGCTAAACGGTCGCAAAATCAGGATTCTACACGAAGAAAAATTGCGCAAAATCAGTAATTACTATTAACCTACTTACTAACCCATTCAAACAATTTTTTTTAATAGTTTAAATTTTTTAAACGGGGGGTATTTTAACGCAAAATCAATCCATGTAGGGGTAGTAACAACTCCTCTTTTGTTGCTAAATACTAAAAAACTCTCTTGCCCGTGATATTTTCCCATTCCACTGTTACCAACGCCTCCAAAAGGCAAATTATGATTGGTAATTTGCATCATAGTATCATTAACACAAGCTCCGCCTGATGTTGTTTTTGCCAAAACATTTTTTGCGTTTTTGTTTTTGCCAAAATAATAAAATGCCAATGGCTTTTCGTTTTTATTAATATAACCAATGGTTTCATTAATATGCTCAAAAGTCATTACCGGCAAAATAGGACCAAATATTTCATCTTGCATTGCCAAAAATCCAGAATCAACATTATCAATAATTGTGGGTTCAATAAACCTCTCTTTGCTGTCAATTTCGCCACCTGTATGTATATCGCCTTGGTTTAATAATTCTTTTAATCTGTCAAATGCACGTTGGTTTACTATGCGAGGATAAAATCGGCTCTCTTTAATTTTACCGCCATACATAAGTTTTATGTTTTTGGCTATTTTATCCAACAGCTCGTCTTTAATTGATTGATGAGCAAAAAGATAATCGGGTGCAATACATGACTGCCCGGCATTAATAAGTTTTCCCCAGGCAATACGTTTTGCTGCAATATCAATATTTGCATCGGCATCAACAATACAAGGGCTTTTGCCGCCTAACTCCAACACTACCGGTGTTAAGTGTTCAGCAGCCGCTTTCATAACAACTTTACCAACTTTAGGGCTTCCTGTAAAAAAAATAATATCAAAATGCAGATTAAAAAGTATTGTATTGGTTTCTCTACCACCTTGAACTACTGCAATGTAATTAGTATCAAAAGTCTCAGCAATTATATCTTCCATTACTTTTGCAATTGTTGGGGCATCGGGCGATGGTTTTAAAATACTGCAACCACCGGCAGAAATTGACCCAACCAATGAATTTATAAGCAACTGGAAAGGATAGTTCCAAGGTGCTACAATTAAGGATACCCCAAGGGGTTCGTAAATAATTTTACTTGATGATGGTAACAAAAATAAAGGCGTTGAAACCCTTTTAGGCTTTGCCCATTTTTTTAGATGCTTAATATGATTATCAAGCTCACTTATTACAATATTAATTTCTGTTAAATACGTCTCTTCCGGCGATTTATGCAAATCTGTCCATAAAGCATCTTCAATTTTTTTTTGATTTTGAAGAATCGCTTTCTTTAGCTTACGAAGCTGTTTTAACCTAAAGCCAATATCTTTTGTTTTATTAGTTGCAAAAAATGCTTTATGGTTTTCTAAATGTTGTACAATTATTTTCTCTTCTGTATTTTTCATAAGTTTCTATTTTTTTAACCGCTAAGAAAATATTTTTCCCACTAATATACTATTAAATCTACTGCCCACGAATTACACAAACCCGCCTAACTGCTGGCAGGTTTTCACGAATACTTTTTTAATCATAGCATGCTCCGCTATTTTGCGAAGGCTGTTTCATCCATTTAAAATTTTAGTAGCATTATATAATCTTCATTATTTTCTCCTATTGTTTTAAATCCCAGTTTTTGATATAAACCAACTGCATAATTATCTTTTTGAACACTTAAAGATGTTTGCTTATATCCCTCTTCCTTTAAATATAAAATCATTTTTTGCATTAGTAACGTTCCGGTTCCTTGTTTCCTATATTCTTTATACAGAGCAATGGCAAATTCAGGAGTTTTATCATCAACATTACCGTAACCTTTAATTTTACTGGCTAGTATTCTAACCCAAACGGCTCCTATTATTTTACCGTTAAAATCTGCAACTAAACAGTAATCGTCTTCTTTTTTTCCAAAATTATTAATATATGCATAAACCCTTGGTTCATTAATAACTTCGCGTGGAATTGGAGTTGTTTTATCAGATTGATAAATTGACTCATAAAGCATGTCGTCAAGAATTTCTATCTCACTTGTCTTTATTTTTCGAATATTTATTTTACTACTGTTCATTATACTTTGTCAGTTTTATTGTTCGGTTCCGCAATATGGGCAAAATGCAAATCCTTCATCAAGTCTGTTTTTACATTTTTTGCAAAATGTAATTTGCTCAATTACAGTTTTAAAAGGTATGCTTGTTTTAAATGTTAAATCATCGGGTATCTCTTTTAAAAAAGCCGATTCATTACCCTTTTCTGTTATTAAAAACAAATCGTCTTTTGCCCTTGTTATTGCCACATAAAACAACCTACGCTCCTCTTCGAGCAATAAATCGTGTTTCGATTCTTTTATAACTTGGTAAATCCTGTCTTCCATCCAAATGTCGGGAAAACCGCCATTACCTTGGGTTAATCCAATAATAAAAACCGCTTTTGCTTCGAGCCCTTTTGATGCATGAATTGTTTTTGCTGAAACAAACAGCCTCTCATAACGGAATCTATCAAAAAATGGACTATACATTTTACTTCTTCTGTAAAGAAATAAAATATCCTCTTTTTTGTAACCTTTTTCTATTAATATTTTTACTTTATCAACAACATATTCAATATTTTCAGCCTCGTTTTTACCTGCAAAAACATGGATTTTACTGTTGTTTTTTTTTGTTGACAATATATCTTTGTCAATTTTAAATTTATTGTTTTTTTTAAACTCGTTTGTTGGCCCCACAATATTTACAGTACTTCTGTAATTCATACTTAACTTTATTATTTTGGCATTTTTAAAATAGTTATTAAAATTTATTATGTAATCAACATTTGAACCCCTAAAACCATAAATACTTTGCCAATCGTCGCCAACACAAAAAAGCTGGTTAGTGCTTGTAAGCATATGCTTAATTAATTCAACCTGAAGGTTATTTACATCTTGAAACTCATCAACCAAAATATACTCATACTTATTTTTGTATTTATCGGCAATTTCCTGACGGTTATTAAAAAGTGATATAGTTTTGATTATCATATCATTAAAGTCAAGATATGATTTATTAGTGCAATATCTTTTATACTTTGAAATAATAGGAACAGCCAACGTGTAAAAACTGCGCACCCGTTCATGCTGGTCTTTTTGCGATTTTTTAAGAATAAATTCAGAGGATAAGTTTTCAACCTTTACCATATCAATTACACGCATTGTTTGCCTTAAAAAGTCTTTAACCTCTTTGTGGTAATATTTAAACTCCTCCTCAAATGATAGTGCAGTTATATAATGATAATCAGCCGGCAGCCTGTTTTTTACTATCCTTTCAAGAGCCAAATTAAATAGTGTTGTATCTTTTGTTTGCGATTCAAATGTTTTAACCAATAACTTATTTGCCTTTTTAAATTGTTCCTCTTTCCCTTTTGTAGGATAACTCAAATCACTAATATGTTCGATATATAAATTAGCATCGGGAATAAAAAAATCGGGCTTAAAACTAAAATCACTAAAATTTACTTTTGGCTCATATTCAAATTTAATACTGTGTCTATACAACCAGTCTGCAATATATTGTTCTGATTTGGATCTAACTTTTGTTCCATTAAGTGATGTGTAAAATTTTCCTCCTTTTGGTAATGATGCTTTTTTATAATACTCTATATGGATTTTATCAACCATATAATCAAGTATATACCTTTTTAAATTGAGCAAGTATTCATTTTGTTCGCAATTTTTTATTGCTATTTTGTGAATTATTTCAAATGATGTCTCCTTTGCAGAATACTTGGCAAAATCATCATTAATTACTTTGCTGTCGGTTAATATTTTAAACTTATTATCAAATTCGTTTACACCAAAATTTCTCATTATCCCATAGCAAAGGCTATGAAATGTTTTCAATGTCAAATTATCAATCCACCTGTGCTTTTTCGTAAAAAAATACCGCTCTGTGTTTTTCTCCTTTACAGTTCGGTTTTTATCAGCCAAAATTTCAGCATACTCCTCTGTGTCATCGGCAGAAATTATTAGCCTGTCCAACATTTCGTTAGCTGCGTTTTTTGTAAAAGTAATTGCTAATATATTTGCCGGATTCACACTTTTCTCTTCAATTAAATAAATTAATTTTTGAAGAAGTGTTTTTGTTTTACCCGCCCCAGCACCTGCAAGAACTAACAATCTTTTGTTTTCACTAACAACCGCTTCCCTCTGTTTGTCGTTTAAATTGCTTAAATCAGTTTTTGTTTCTTGCATCAAGTAATATTTTTCAGCTAAAATAATCTTAAATCCGTAAATGGATTATTTTTGTCCACAAATTACACGAAATTAAACGAATTTCAATTTACCTTTTGTAATAAATTAAATATTGGCAACTAATCAGTGTAGTGAAATGCATCAATAATAAGGATTACAGAAAATCTATTTTATTCTTTGTGTTACTTTGTTCCTGCTTTAGAACACTTTGTGCAATAGCTATATCACAAAGCAACACTAATAAGGCGCAGAGCCTGCCTGATTAGTCGGGTTTACCTTAAGGCAGACAGGTTTCATAGAGTTAGATTATACCTAACCTGAATAATTCATAAACTTTTTGAAAAAGCAGTTAACATATTGATTAT
>CBDUWQ010000242.1:0-5457 GCA_965370965.1 uncultured Bacteroidales bacterium | reverse complement strand
TATGCAAAGATAATAAAAATAATTGTAACTAAGTTAACACCTCTATAATTTTATTTATCAATCATTTATGTTCTACCCTTTTGTAATTTGAAATTTAAGACAAAATGTTATTCCACATTACATATAATATCTTAACCTGAATAATTCATGCGTTTAGTTTGATGTAGCTGTAAGGCATCGGAAACCGCCGATATATCTTTATATTTCAAGGGTTTCGTAACGAAACAGATGCATTAAAATAAATGCACTTGGAAACTTTTTCAAAAATTAATTTTTTTACTAAAATACCCTTTTGTTGTGATAATCAATATGTTAACTGCTTTTTCAAAAAGTTTATGAATTATTCAGGTTAAATCGTTAATCGTTAATCAAAAATTTGAGATTGTAGATTAACGATGTACTATTTTTGATTTCCATAATCATTAAAACGTAGCTTTTAACTCTACAAAAACCCCACTCAATACAGGTGCTGAGTAATCAAATACCGATTTAGCAGCTCCTCGCATATAATTTACGCCAACCGAGGCTGAAAGTGCATCGGCAATTTTCCATGTTATTTTTGGTCGTATCATCAACTCTTCCGATGTTATATTATAGTACCCTGCAAGCCCTACATTCCATGTATCGTAAGCAAATGCTCTGTTTAAAGATAAAATAACAGCATGGTTTGTCCCTTTTTGTTGGTAAAATATTTTTCTGTTAAACAATGTCGATTCATATATAATCATATCCTCAGCATATTGTATTTGTGCAAGAGGGTCAGTTGGGTCGGTTAGTACAGGTATTTCCATCTCGGTAAAATTAAGTGTGTATTTGCCAACATATTGCAGAATGGTTGTTATTCCCCAAAAATTATATTCCATACCAATTACATAAGCAATATCGGGGTTTGGTATATACATAAACTGCTCATAATCAATGGTTAAATTGTATGCAGCCTCGCCACGTAATATCAAGGTTTTAACTGGTAAAGAAAAATCGGCACCTATGGTATTTTTAAAATAAGGTGTTGCCGAATTTGTAATTATTGGTGTACCTGTAGCCCAATCAATCGACTTAATATCAAACCCATAAAACGGGTCGTAGCCTCTAAAATAAGACGCGGAAAATCCTATATCGGAAAATTCAAAATTCAATCGTGTGGCAAAAGAACTGTTTGCAATTGTTTTTTCGGGTAGGGCAGCTTCGTCATAACTCACATTCTTTTCTGTATTAAAAAGGTCGAATCGGTAATTTGATGGCGAATAAAATGGAATACCAATAACCTCAATATCGACAATTGATGTAAAACGATATTTCATTCTCAGCATAAAGTTAGGCAGCTTTTGGTCGTCCATATCCGATGTTAAAAAAAAGTAATCGTTTGGGGTAATATTATTAGTAGGATTAAACCCATCGGTTCGTCCCCATGTTATTATTTGGTTTCCGAGATAAAGATCAAATTTATCCGATTGGTATCCTGCATAAACCTCTTTTAATTGGAAAGTTGTATATTCTTCATCAAAATTCAGACCTCCGCGAAACCGCAAATCGGCATATAAAAATGTTTTGCCTTGCGACAATTCGCTTTGTAAGCAAAACTCGCCAAACACCGATGAATAATCGTAAGCTTCACTTCCTCCAAAAGCTGAACCTCTTGCATATCCGCTAAATACTACCCCATATTTTTTACCCTCTTGCGAGTCAGCTTGCGAGCTCTCGAACAAACCTTGTGCATTACTTGCAAATACAGCAATAATGCTAAATATTAGTAATAAATACCATCTTTTAATCATGTTTGCTTTTTTATGAATTGAAGGGCAATTTAAAACTTCAATAGTAGAATATGGTGCTACTTTTAAACTTTGGACATAAAAAATAGGTAAAAGTTTTATGTGTGTGAAAAATATCAATTAGAAGTTTTGAATTGCAAAGGAGTTTGTCTGGTAATATTTTTAAAAACAGAGAAAAAAGAAGATTTGCTGCTAAAACCACAATCGTAACCAATAGCCTCGATTGAATATTTATTGTTACTTGCATCTGACAGTTTTTGTTTTACAGCTTCAACTCTGTATTCGTTTACAAACTGAAAAAAATTTTTACCTATATTAGTATTAAGAACCTCGGTAATTTGATGCTTGGGTATGTTTAATTCTTCTGAAAGTAAAACCATACTTAATTCAGAATTATGATAAGGGGTTTTTACTTTAAAATATGCTAATATCCGGGTTTCAATTTGTTCTTTCCTATCAGTTGTCAGCTTCGAATTGCTATAACGTTCATCTGTTAAATTAATACTTTTATTTTTTGAGTTTCTTTTATAAATTTCATCTTGTCGAATACCATAAAAACCTAAAATTACAGTAAGCATTAAAGTAGCTGAATAGTTAAATACCTTTGAAAGTTCAAGATTATTATAAAAGAACCCGAAAATTCCTAATGCAGTAGCAGTAAACACATAAATACTATACAAAATTATAATAAAAAGTAGCCAGCTTAAATTTTGATTTTGGCTAATACTTGAAAATTCGTTTTTTAAATTTTTACGGTGCTTGTGTACTGCTGCTATGCTAAGAGTATTATAAATAATTAAAGAGACAATAAATGAAATTGCAAATAATAATCTGATCCACAACTTGTTATCATTTATAAAAAACACATTAATATTAAAAGATGGGGTGTAGTAATGGTTGCTTAACTCGAAAAACACATAAGGTACAAGATGTAATAATTGTGTCCATTTTAGCTTAAATTCTTCATGGGTAAGCGAGCGAGAGTACAAATAAAATGACGGATTAAACAGGAAAAAAGAGGCCGGAATAATGGTAACCTCATAAAAAAGAGTTGTAACAGCTATATTTCCGTAATCAATTGCCAATAAAAAAAGCCATGCAGAAAGTAGTTTATCTGAAACATTTATCTGCTTTTTAGTTACAGTTAATATTCCGGCAAATAGTGCTATTGAAAATCCTACCCAAACAACTTTATCCATATGGTAAAAGTAACTAATTGCATCGTAAATATAGTACCTAAAAAAATTATTCCAGTCGGTAAATCTCCATAATATCTTCCATTATTTTATGAAAATCAATTTTCAAATCAATAAGTTCGCCTGTGCTAATATCAAAAACCCAACCGTGCACCATAATTTTTCTGCTTTTAAAAGCTCTTTGCACAACTGCTGTTTTTATTACATTTATACACTGCTCTTGCACATTAAGTTCAACAAGACGTTTATATCTATCATCTTCATTATCAATTTTATTGAGTTCGTTTTTGTGCAAACGGTAAACATCGCGTATGTTTCGCAGCCAAGGGTTAATTATACCCAAATCGGACTGTTGCATGGCTGCTTTTATGCCACCACAATAATAGTGTCCTGCAACCACAATATGGTTAACCTTTAAATGATCTACCGCATAATTTATTACCGACATTACACTTAAATCGTTGTTTGGTACCATATTGGCAATATTTCTATGCACAAAAACATTACCCGGCTCAACACCCATAAGTGTTTCGGCAGTTACACGACTATCTGAACACCCAATATACAAAAACTCGGGCGATTGCCCTTTTGCCAAGTTTTTAAAATAGTTTTCGTCAATCTCCAACTGCTCTAAAACCCACTTTTTGTTGTTTTTAAAAATTTTTTCAATAACCATAATAACAGATTTGAATATATATTACGTGGTTGGCTATGTGCACTTTTTACATTCTTATTATGTTTTTCTACTCAATTATTTTACTTAGTGCTTGCAAAAAAACTGTCGATTTTTACGAAATGGAATATTTTGAACCTGCCTGTGTTTTGACAGACAGGTAAGATTTTTATTTTTTGAGATTTGTTGATGCATTTATATCAACGAATTGAAGAAAATAAAAATATCTCCATCCCGATAATAAGCATCGTGACTAATTTTGTAGAGTTTTAGTACAAGCACTACTTATAAAGCAACCAATTACTCCTCTTCAACCACAATAAAAACATCCTCGTTATCCTTTTTCATAAGGTATTTTTCGCGGGCAAATTTTTCCAAATCTTCTTTATCAGAGGTAAGCTCTTTAATTCGCTTTTGGTCTTCATCAATTTTTGTTTTATAATACTCCTTCTCTTTTACAAGCTCGTTTAGCTTTTTCATATCCGAAAATCTGTCTAACAAATTATTTTGGTCAAACATAACAATCCAAACACCAAAAATCAGAATGGTTAAAACAAATTTATTTCTAAGTATGGGAAAAGTAATATTCCAAAAACGCTTTGCGGTCATTTTTTTTTTAAGCTAAATTAATAGGTAAATAATTGCTTTTACAATAGTTATATGTTTATTTATCGAAAAGTTATTCACAAATTACCCGCCGCTAACTAAATGTAGCACCATAACATTATCGCCCTGCTTAATAAAACTGCTTTCGTATTGGTCTTTTTTTACCAGTTTACCGTTTATTTTTATTACAAGCATTTTAAAAGTAAAGTTTTTTATAGCAAGTAGCTCCTTTACGCTAACTTGGTCTTTATCTATTATCTCAGGTCTGTTATTTAATGTTATATCCATCTTATTATATGTACTATTTTTTATGATTCTTTTCCCAACAAAATCTCTAACACCTGATTTGCCTGCATGTTGGCAACCACACCAACCCTTGGACCTATTGGTGGCAATTCATCACTTACCTCACTTACCTTATCGCCACAAATATATATATTATCTAATACCTCGGTACGTAAACTGTTATTATTACCCCAGCCTGCCATTCCTGTTCCAATAACCAATGGTTTATTTGGTAAATCACTACTTGCTGCTTCAATAAACATCAGTTTTTGAGCCTTATCATCAAAAGCCTCAACAATTACGTCACAATTACTAAAATATATTTTAACATCATCAGCCACAATTTTTTTATCAATTGTTTGCAGTTCTAAATATGGATTAATTCGCAATAAGTTATCTGCTAAAGCTTTTACTTTTTTCATTCCAATCTGATCTCTAAAATAAAATTGTCGATTTAGATTTGAATCACTTACAACATCAAAATCAGCAATAATGAGTTTTCCCAAGCCTGCTCTAACTAATGCTACTGCGCAATTTGAACCCAAACCACCTGCTCCGGCAATTCCTACCGTACATTTCGACAATATTTGTTTTATTTCACTAAAATTCACTATAATAAAATTTAATTAAACGCCATTATTTCAAATTAATATATCACACAAAAATGAAAGTACTCATTCAAAAACCGTGGAACGCTCAAATTATATTCATGTCCTTTTGTGAGCCTTACTCGTGAGTGTTTCATTCCAATACAATATTATCAACATATTACAGCATTCTCAATTAATTGTTATTTGGGTTTGTAAAGATAATTATTCTAGTTTATTGCTAATTAGTTTGAAGTAAATTCTTTGATTGATATATTTGTAATGCTGAATTCAAGTTACAAATGCAACTTTTTGGTTAAACAATAAATTATTCATTA
>CBDUWQ010000241.1:0-5515 GCA_965370965.1 uncultured Bacteroidales bacterium | reverse complement strand
CTTCTGATATTCAAATATATAACATGAATATTTTAACTTAGTAAAGTAGAATTAACTAAATTGTTATTTGATTGACAAAAAACACTAACAAAATTGGGCTTTTGCAAATATATTTATCCAGATGGCTTTTTGGAGCGGATATTAAAGGTTCAAATTCGTAAAAATATCAGCAAATAACTTGCCGCAACTTTTATTTTTTGTAATTATCAAAGTAATTTAACGCCTTATTTCAAGTATTTTAATTATTTTTGATTTTAATTTGTTTGAGATTAGTCTAAAAAACTAAATTTTTGCACGATTGCCGCTAAGCAGATTGTACAACAAAATTGATACAACGTTTTGCAATATTCATCGCTACGCGGCTTTTAGACCAAGCTCATTCACACAATAAGTATTAAACTATTTAAAACGAAATACCATGAAAAAATTTATTACACTATCATTAGTTGTATTAACCTTAATAATTACAATTAATAAAAGCACATTTGCTCAGGAACCTGAATATTTTAGCATGGGAGAACTTGACCCTTATGTGTCGGCATATATGGAGCCATTTGCCAGAGCTATGGCAGTTAGCATGAGTGGTGGATGGACACATACTGCCAAAGTTCATAGCACATTAGGGTTTGATATAACTTTTAGTGCTTCAATAGTTGGTGTTCCGGCAAGCGACAAAACTTTTAATACCAACAGCATTAATATGACCGGTTATACTTTTAACCCGACCGGAACAGATGCCCCAACAATAAGTGCTGATAATGGTTTAACTGTTCCAAACATAAGTAAAGATTTTAATAACGAATTATTACCGGAATTTTCATTTGCTGCATTTCAGGGTCTAAATATAAACACAGGAGGAATGGCTGCAATACAAGCAGGAATTGGTTTGCCCAAGGGTACCGAAATAATAATACGATTTATACCCGATATGAGTAGCAGCGTTAATAAGGTAATACCTGACAATGTTGATTTTGGAATGGAAAAAACAGGTATGTGGGGTTTTGGTGTAAAACATGATATTAAGCAATGGATACCTGTTATTTCAAAAGTTCCATTTCTGCAAATATCAGGTTTGTTTACCTTCTCAAAATTTTATACTGGTTTTTCGGGAGCCGATTTGCGTTTTGACCCTGATAGATTTAGTATAACATCGAGTTTGCCGACAACAACATGGGATAACCAAAAAATTGATATTGGTATGTCATCATTTACCGGAGCTCTTTTGGTTGGAGCTAATTTACCCATATTTCAACCATACATTGGGTTAGGTTTTAACTCTGCTAAATTTGAAGGCGGTTTTAAAGGTAATTACCCAATTATTGAGTTTAGCACAGAGCACCCCAATGGTGTAGTTAACACATCAGAAGCCGACCCTTTACCTATTGAAGCCAAAGCCACCGATTTTAATTTTCAGGCAGGTGCCCGGTTAAAACTTGGTTTTTTTGTTTTGTACTACCAATATACTATTCAAAAATACAGCATGAATACTTTTGGTATTGCTTTTACCCTTAGGTAGTAACTCAAGTAGTGTCAAATGGTTTTACTATTGGTTGTAGTATTATTTTAAAAAAAAGGCTGTCTAAAAAAGTTTAGGCAGCCTTTTTTTTATCCTCTTTATTCACAAGTATATTTTTCTTTTTTGTTTTGCCTCATTATTCGTAAAATTACTTTTATTAGTGGCAATTAATAGATTAAATATGCGGATTTAAGGAGATTAATAAATGGATATATATATTTGTGCTTTATTTATTCATTTTTTGAATGGGATTATTTAAATATATCTTTAAAAAAGGGGTATTAAATATTGTGATTTTTATAATTGCTTTTAATTTATTTGGTTGTAAAGCTACCAAGTGGGTTGAGCCGGGCGATTATCTTTTACAAAAAAACAACATTGAGATTGATAATAATTCCATAAATAAAAAAGAGCTTGAATCGTATTACAGACAGATTCCAAATAAGACATTCCTAATAATTTTTAAATTTCGTTTGGGGGCATATAATTTTTCGAAATTTGGTAAAGATCGGAAATGGAAAAAGTGGCTTCGCAGGGTAATTGGAGAAGAGCCGTCAATATACGACCCTGCATTAGTTGAGCGCACAAAAGAGCAGTTTGTTAAATTTTTAAAAAATGAAGCCTATTATGACGTTAATGTCGATTATAATATTACGCTAAAAAAGAAAAAAGCGTGGATAGACTATAAAATTACAACCTCAAAACCTGTTACCATCCGCAAAGTTTTTTATGAGATTGAAGATACAGCTCTAACATCAATTATTTATAACGACACTATTAGCACACATTTAATTCCGGGTAACCGAATGACAGTAAAAGCCCTTGAGGATGAAAGAAAAAGGATAGTAACACAATTGCGAGATAGTGGATATTTTGAATTTAAGCAAGATTATATACGTTATAAAATTGACACCCTGCAAAGAGAGGCAAATATTTCACTTATTCTTAAAAAGGCCTTAAAACAAGACGAATTAAACAACTTAAATGAGGTGCCGCATAAAAAGTATTGGATTAACAAAATATATTTTTTACCCAATTTTCAACCTCAAAAAGCTATACGCAGCAAAAATAAATATTTTAGCACATTTGACACAACCTATTATAAAGGCTATGGGTTTGTTTACTCAAATGGTATAAATATAAAGCCTAAGGTTATACTTAAGGCCAATACAATAATTGAGGGCGAATTATATAATTTCACAAAAGTTAACCGAACATCTAAATATCTAAATTCATTGAAGCTATTTAGGTTAAATAATATTAATTTTTATGCAGTGCCCAAAAACGACTCTTTAATAAACTGTGTGGTACAACTTACGCCATTGGTTTATCAAAATTATTCGGTTAACTTTGAAACAACCAATACACAAGGCAATTTTGGAGTAGGGGGATTTTTTAATTATCAGCATAAAAATTTATTTAAAGGGGCCGAAATTTTTAATGCTAAAATATCTGGGTCGTTGCAGCGTCAATCAAGCACATCAAGCATTGAAGCCTTTAATATTGTTGAATATGGTGCAGAGGTGAGCATGGAAACCCCATCGTTTATTTTGCCATTTAAAATGGAGCGTTTTTATAAAAAGTATAACCCAAAAACATTTTTCTCAATATCGTATAATTTTCAAGACAGGCCTGATTATAAACGGTCAATTTATAATGCCAATATGGGTTATCTTTGGTACGGAGATAAAACAATTAAGCATATTATAAGCCCTATTGATATTAGCTCGGTTGATGTTAACGGTACACAGCAATTTATGGATTCCATTAAAGGGACATATCTTGAAAATAGTTATAAAGACTATTTAATTGCCGGTGGAAAATATAGCCTTATTTTCCAAAACAAATCAAAAAAAGCTTATAAAAGTTACAGCTATTGCCGTTGGAATATAGGTACAGCAGGTAACCTCCTTCATTTTTTTCATTCTAATTTTAATATTAGTGATACGGTACAGGGAGGCTATTACACCATATTTGATTTGCAGTATGCACAGTATGTTTTAACCGATATTGATTACCGCTATAATTATTATTTAAGCAAAGACAATTCATTAATATCAAGAGCATTTGCAGGGGTTGCTATTCCTTATGGAAATGCAACTGCTATTCCGTTTGTTAATCAGTATTATGCAGGTGGTGCAGAGGGTATTCGTGCCTGGCATCCAAAAGATCTTGGCCCCGGAACATATAGAGTTGCCGATTCATTAAATGCATACCCCAACCAAACTGCCGACGTAAAACTTGAGTTTAATTTAGAATACAGGTACAGCTTAAACCGTAGCTGGAAGGGGGCGGTTTTTATTGATGTAGGAAATATATGGTCAATTAGCGATGATGATGAGCGACCGGGGGCTGTATTTAAGTTTAAAGATTTTTATAAACAATTGGCGGTTGGCACCGGATTTGGAATACGGTACGATATGGGTTTTGCCGTATTTAGGGTTGACTGGGGTATAAAGATTCACGACCCTGCATTGGTGGGAAAAGACAGTTGGGTTTTATTTAACAAGCCATTTGATATAAATAATGATATGATTTGGCATTTTGCCGTGGGTTATCCTTTTTAATCTGATTAATTCATAAAAAATGAATTAATTACCAAAGGCCAACTGAATTTATGAATTATACAGGTTAAAATAATATTATGCAAATTAAGCGCGATAAATTTTCAAGTAAATTTGGTGTAATTGCTGCTGCTGCCGGCTCTGCCATAGGTTTAGGCAATATTTGGAAATTTCCTTACATAGCTGGCGAAAATGGCGGAGGTGTTTTTCTTGTTGTTTACCTGATTTTTATTGCATTAATAGGAATACCGGTAATGATGTCGGAATTTATTATTGGACGTAAAGCACAGCAAAATGTTTTTGGTGCTTTCAGGTCATTGTCAAAATCGGGCTTTTGGCAAATAATTGGCGTAATGGGAGTTTTGGCAGCCTTTTTTATACTGTCGTTTTATGGCACAGTTGCCAGTTGGACTATTGAATACCTGTTGTTAGCCTTTAAAAATAGTTTTGCAGGTAAAGATGCAATCCAAATAGGCGAAATGTTTACTGTGTTTAGTACAGGGTCTTACAAACCGGTTATTTGGCAAATAATTTTTATGGCACTTACCGCTTTAATTGTTATGGGCGGAATAAAAAAGGGTATCGAAAAATATACTAAAATATTGATGCCATTATTAATTGTCATTATTATATATCTTGATATAACAGCAATATCTTTAAAAGGTGGATCTGAAGGGTTACGCTTCCTTTTTAATCCCGATTTTTCAAAATTAACGCCACATCTATTTATTGTAGCATTGGGGCATGCTTTTTTTACCTTAAGTTTAGGAATGGGTGTGTTAATGACCTATGCATCGTATTTTAATAAAGACACAAACATAACAAGCACCAGTATTAATGTAGCTTTAACCGATACTATAATAGCCATATTGGCCGGTGTTGCAATATTTCCGGCAGTTTTTGCTTTTAATACTCAGCCTACCGAAGGGCCGGGGTTGGTTTTTGTTACCCTCCCAAATATTTTTGAGCTGATACCGGGCGGGTATATTTTCTCAATTTTGTTTTTTTTGTTGCTTGGTGTTGCTGCATTAACATCGTCAATATCAATACTCGAGGTGGTTGTGGCTTACCTATCTGAGGAGAAAAATATTTCAAGAACAAAAGCAACCATTATTTCAGCATCAATAATTACAGTATCGGGCATTTTGTGCACCTTATCAATGGGACCTTTAAAGGGCTTCTTAATTTTTGGGTATAATATTTTTGACCTCTTAGATTATATTGCATCTAATATACTGCTGCCCCTTGGCGGGATGCTTATTTCTATTTTTATAGGTTGGAAATTAGATAAAAGCATTGTAATTGATGAATTGTCAAATTATGGCACAATACGTATCATGTTTTTTCGTATATTCCTTTTTTCGGTTCGTTACCTTGCACCAATTGCCATTTTCTTTGTATTTTTATATGGTATTGGTTTATTTAGTTTTTAACC
>CBDUWQ010000240.1:0-5516 GCA_965370965.1 uncultured Bacteroidales bacterium | reverse complement strand
CGGTTTCCGATGCCTTACAGCTACATCAAACTAAACGCATGAATTATTCAGGATAAACCTATAACTTTTTAAATATGTTAATAATACCAGCAATAGACATAATAGATGGAAAATGCGTTCGCTTAGAGCAGGGCGAATATTCTGCAAAGAAAATTTACAACGAAAACCCCTTAGAAATTGCAAAACAATTTGAGGGTAGCGGCATTAAACATCTGCATTTAGTTGATTTAGATGGAGCAAAACAAGGCAAAATTGTAAATTGTAAAGTTTTAGAACTTATTGCAAAAAATACAAATCTAAAAATTGATTTTGGAGGAGGAATAAAAACCGACAATGATGTTAAAACTGTTTTTAACAGCGGAGCAAACCAATTAACCGCGGGAAGTATTGCTGTTAAAAATAATGAAATTGTTTTACAATGGATTAAAAAATACGGAGCTGAGAAAATTATTTTAGGAGCTGATGTTAAAAAGGAAATGATTGCTATTACTGGCTGGCAAGAAACATCAGAATTAAATTTATTCAATTTTCTTGAAGACTACACCAAGGCAGGCATTAAATATTCAATTTGCACAGATATTAGCAAAGACGGGATGCTGAAAGGAACTTCGATTGAACTATATCAGAAAATTGCAGATAAGTTTCCCAAGCTAAATTTAGTTGCAAGTGGTGGAGTTACAAATATTGAAGAACTCGATAAACTAAAAAAAATGGGAATATACGGAGCTATAATTGGCAAAGCAATCTACGAAAACAGAATATCACTTAAAGAATTAGAGAAATATGTTAGCTAAAAGAATAATACCCTGCTTAGATATTAAAGACGGAAGAACTGTAAAAGGAATAAATTTTGAGAACCTCAGAGATGCTGGCAACCCCGTTGATTTGGCAAAATACTATTCTCAAAATGGAGCTGACGAGTTAGTTTTTCTTGATATTACGGCTACAAAAGATAACAGAAAAACTTTTACCGATTTAGTAGAGAAAATAGCACAGAATATAAACATACCATTTACCGTTGGCGGAGGAATTTCGTCGGTAGAAGATGTAAATATATTGCTACAATCCGGTGCCGATAAGGTTTCTGTAAATTCGTCTGCTGTTAAAAATCCCGAATTAATAAATCAATTATCCACTAAATTTGGAAGCCAATGTGTGGTGGTAGCTATAGATGCAAAGCTGATAGAAGAGCAATGGAAAGTGCATTTAGTCGGTGGTAGAGTTCATACCGATATTGATTTATTCGATTGGGCAAAAGAAGTAGAAAAGCATGGTGCAGGCGAAATTCTATTTACATCGATGAATAACGATGGCACAAAAGATGGCTTTGCAAACAATGCATTGAAAAAATTATCTGATATGCTAAAAATACCAATTATTGCATCGGGTGGAGCAGGAACAATGCAGCACTTCGCCGATACATTTAAAGATGGGAAAGCAGATGCTGCCTTAGCCGCAAGTGTTTTTCATTTTAATGAAATAAATATTAATGAACTTAAAACATTTCTAAAAATAAAAATATTGAAATACGATAAAAAGAAATAAAAATGGAAATAAAATTTGATAAACAATCAGGATTGGTTCCTGCAATAATACAAGATGCAGAAACAAACACTGTGCTTATGTTGGGCTATATGAACCAAGAAGCATACGATAAAACTATTGAAATTAAACGAGTAACTTTTTTTAGTAGAAGCAAACAACGCTTATGGACAAAGGGAGAAGAAAGTAAAAACTACTTAAACCTTGTAAGTATAGAAAACGATTGTGATAAAGATGCGCTTTTAATAAAAGTAAAACCCGAAGGACTAACTTGCCACAAAGGAACAGATACTTGCTGGGCTGGTGAAAATATTCAGAGCTATGGTTTTTTATCTCAACTTGAAGATGTAATTACAGAACGCAGAACTAATATGAGTGATAAATCTTATACAGCATCACTTTTTAAAAAAGGTATAAATAAAATCGCCCAAAAAGTGGGAGAAGAGGCTGTTGAGGTAGTTATTGAGGCAAAAGATAATAACGATAATATTTTCCTTAACGAAAGTGCCGATTTACTTTTTCACTATTTAGTTCTATTACAAGCCAAAGGTTTTAAATTAAATGATGTAGTTGAAATTTTGAAAGGGAGACATTAAATCATACATTTGGTAACAAAGTATAAAAATAATAAATTGATTGAATTTTAACAAATTTGACAAAGTTATAAGGCACTGATTATCAATTCTTCTATTTGACGCTAATCAGAATTTTATCAACAGAAACAGATTGATACCGATTGTGAATCAAAGTTACCGATATACTTCATTAGCATTTGTATATCAGTTTTGATTCTACATTGGCATTATACCAGTAATTTTGATTTTAAAATGGTATGATAACCGTATCTAAGGTTAATCAGGGAGGAAACAGATAGAAAATGATAAATTATGTTCAAGTCGAAAATAAAAAATTGCTTGAGACTTATTTTATTCAGTTAAAATTAAACAGATTTTAAATATTGCGTTCCCTCAAACCAAGTTCGGGGTAGGCTATGCATCATTTCATTTTCAACTTAACTTTTCTTCTAAGAACGCTAAACTGCAGGTTATTACTCATTCTCGGGGTTAAAACCCCGAGCTAATGATTACGCCCACTTCAGGGCTTAGTTGTTTCGCCAATAAAAAAGCTGACTTTATGGATAAGCTCTACATAGGACTATATATTAGAAATAAAAAAAGAGGCTGATAAATCAGACCTCTTTGTCTTTATAAACAGCCTCTTTTGATTTTACTTGCCAGAGGAATATTTCAATATTGAAATATCTCTTTTTGCAGCCTTTCTACATCGACTCCGTTTATGGTCAAAATTTCTGTTCCTTCAGCTAATTTATTGGAGTTGTTCTTTGCATCAACAATGTATAATTTAGACCCAACATATTTGGCTTTTATAGGAAAATGCTTTGAGATTGGGATTTCATCAAATTCTTCAGGCAAGAATAAAGCAGTGTGATTGCAATTAATAGCAGCAACAACTGCATCGCATATCCACGAGAATCCTCCCACTGTTATTGTATCTGTGATTTTACTGTATTGAATATTAATGAGCTTATCCAGAGAATCTTTACTAATAAAGGCGTAGGGTTGAGGATGATTTTTAAGCATTATATCAATCATTTGTTTAAAATCTTGTTGATAATCCTTTAAAGCGTAAATTTTGGCAATACCATTTGTAGTTTTATCTTCAGTAAGCTTGTTGGCATCTGATTTTTCTGCGCAACTGAATAAAGTAAAAGCTGCTAATAGTAGTATTAATGTTTTTTTTATTGTTCTATAATTTTTATGTTAATGTTATTTAGAGTTTGTTGAAAATTAGTTTTGAAAAGTTATAATAGCGTATGTCGAATCAAGGCATTATTATCACATTGTCGAAATTCTGTGTTAAAGAATAGCTCAGAGATAACAACACCAGACAGCCGTCGGGCTATTAATAATTGTAATAAAATTGATGATGAAAATTAGATAGCTTATTAATCTTTTAAATTTCTTTCAATTATTGTAGTAGGATTTATTTGCAATATGCCAAATTATTATGTAACCGCGTGTTATGCCCGTTTCTTAATAATTAAATCCAATTAAATTGTAATACATTAACCAAGGAATAAAAAACAAAGCTGCAACAGCAATAAGCGATTGATATATTAAATCATAAGTTCCCAGCTCTTTAAATCGAATGGCTTTTGTCAATAAATAGATACTAACAAGCTCCAATGGAATAATTAAAAAGGGTAGCACCAAGGCTATTTTAAAGAGTAAAGGTATTCCATAGAAAAATTCCATCTGATCCGTTGTTATTATAGCATAAGAAAGCATTGAAAGGAAAAAGACAATTAAAGCGGCCAATGAAAAATTAACGCTTTTTATGAGATGGCTTTTTTTATTGAGAACAAATAGTTGACGTACGGCACTCGTTATAATGTAAATCAATAAAATAAGGATAATACTTCCTATCCAGAACATCTGAAATTTAACTGGTTCGTACCATTTTAATTTATGGTATGAATAGGTATCTGTAAAGAAATATGAAATATCTCCTTTAAAACCTCTGCCAAAAGCTAAGTATCTGTCATATTTTGAATAGAAGGTTAAATCGGAGATAGGAATGAGTTTGTCGTTCCATTGGAGTATTTCAAGTGTATTATCTTTTTGTACAATCTCTATTTCAGGAGCTATTCCAATTAAAATACCCAATTTTTCCAAAGTTGTAAATCCATACCATGTATATCGGTACTTACCTGTGAACGCCTCCAATGGTTCATCAACAGAACCAATCGCAGGCGAAACTTTTGCCTTTTCTTCTTCAACCATGCTTTCAGGCATCAGTCGTGCCAAAAGATCATAAGTAAATTGGTTAATAAATAGTTTACTTTTTTTAGTTAGATGATTCCCAGAATTAACAGAAATAAACAGGCCTGTGTTTTTTTCTGGAATCAAAGATAATTGACTATTAAATCCTTGAGCAGTACCGGTATGTTCATAGAGCTTTATGCCGTACCAACTCGATTCAGGAAAGGCCAACAACCGTCCGTATTCAGCCTTTTCATAATGCCTGAATGGTGTATGAAACATTTTTGCTACAATGGTAGAATCTAAAATTTGAACCCCTTTAAAGCGACCATTATTCAAGAACATAGATATATAGTGACCCATATCTGATGCCGTTGCATTTAATCCTCCTGCAGGATAATTAAGTTTAAAATCAGGTTGGTATGGAACTAATTGTTCGCCCTTTTGCAAGTAACTGGTGACGTAGTTTTTCTTGAGCTCAGCTTGTCTTTTAAACCCGCTGCTATTCATCTCCAGAGGCTTCAGTATTTTTTTTCTAATGTATTCATAACAAGGTTGACCTGATACTTCTTCAACAATAAGCCCCAATAAAGCATACCCCTGATTGGTATAGTTTATGGACTTACCTGAGGGTCTTATTTGCGGTGGCATTCGTTTTTTTAAATATTGGGCTAAGGGAATGACATCTTCTTCAGCCCGAACTGACGTGCCAATAATGCAATTATCAAAACCGGCCGTATGTGTTAAAAGGTGCCTGACAGTAATTGAGTCGTTGAATTTATGCTTCAATTGAAAGCTTGTGAGATAACTGTTCACATCCTGATCAAGTTCTAACTTTCCTTCCTCAACTAATTGCATCACTGCTGTAGCCACAAAAGTTTTTGAAATGGAACCTACGCCAAATATCGAAGAATTGCCATTCACCGGTGTATTGGATTCAATATCGGCTAAACCATATCCTTTAATATGTCGAATAGAATCGCCCTGCATTAACACAATGGTAGCTCCTGCAATATTTAAGGAATCCATACCTTTTGTAATTTGTGAATCGATCCAGGCGTTTAAATCAGTTGTTTGTTCATATATATTTTGAGAATATATTATATTCTTGGATGAAAAAAAAGAACATATAATTAAAAATGTAATAAGTAAATGTTTCATAATATATTATTTGATTTATAAAATAAGTTT
>CBDUWQ010000239.1:0-5575 GCA_965370965.1 uncultured Bacteroidales bacterium | reverse complement strand
TTTCCGATGCCTTACAGCTACATCAAACTAAACGCATGAATTATTCAGGCTAATAGGTAAAAGTATTTAATTCTACTTTATTAAGTTGTAAATAGCTCTGAAAAGCCTCCTCCGATTTGTAAATTTCGGGAAGCGTAATCACTAACATAGGGTGTTGCTATGCTAATTATTTCAACCTTTCAGGCTGATTTATAGAACACTTTAACTTCGTAAAGCAAATTTATTAAGAAACTAAACATAGGTATTGTATAACTATATATATAGTTGTGAAAATACTACGGTTAAACCAACAGAATTACCATCCTAATTAATTATTGTACAGTTATTGTGCAAGTAAATTTTTTCGTTTCCTCAGTTTTTGTACAGGTAAATATTTTTCATTTTAAGTATATAATCAACAATTTCGTCTCTAATAAAATTATTGATTTGAAAAAAATAAATATATATGCCTGAAAAAAATGACAAAAAAAATATCGCCAATAACGATGAAATGGAGGTGGTTAACAAAAGGATAAAACTGCAAAATAAAGTTTTACAAAGAATGGTTGAAGGCTTGAGCAAAAAAGTTATTAAACCAACAAAAAAATAATTTAATTTTTATAACAAACTAATACACTAATGAATACAAGAATAATATTATTAAGCATTTTAATTATTATTGCCTCAGTAACAAAAGCACAAGTTTGGCTGTTTGAGAGTTTTAACACAGAAACTTTTCCTCCTGCCGGATGGGAAATTGACAATCATAGTGAAAACTGGAAATATGCCCCCTCGAGCTTTGCAGGCGGCTACCATGGTGAAGCATATTTTACGGCCAATCCTACATTTAACGGCCCCACGCGTTTAATATCACCAAAAATGGATATTACCGATGCCACACATTTAACATTATACTTTAAACATACAATGAGGCGTTATTCAGGCAACTTTTATTATGGTGTTGCAACCCGTGCAGGCAATAGCAATTGGGAAGTTGCCTGGGAAGTTGCCGGTTCAACAAGAATAAAAGAGGAGATAGACTTGCAATTTACCGGACAGGAGTCTATTTCTGATTTTCAGTTTTGTTTTTATATGATCGGAAGCTCGGGACTAATAAAAAGTTGGTCAATTGATGATATTATGCTTTACAATAAGCAAGAGCACGATATTACCGCAAAAAGCGTTATTACTGAACAATATTTTGAACCCGAACAAGAATATACGCCAAAAGCAATGTTTTATAATAGTGGTTTAAATACCGATTCGTTTAATGTTGAATGTAAAATATATGATACCGAGAATAACCTACTGTTTACAAACCTGCAAACAATAACCGAACTTGCAGCAAATAAATATAAAGAGGTAACATTTGACAGTTATGCTTTGCCCAATAATGCAGATGAAGCTTATAAAATAGTTGTTACACCCCAACTGTTAACCGACGTAACAACAGCCAATGATACCGTATCAAAATATATTTATACATATATTACACACTTACACGAATTTGTACTAATTGAAGGGTCAACAGCAACATGGTGTTCGGCTTGTCCAAAAGCAGTTAAAGCGTGCGACAGCCTTGAAGAGCTTGGCTATAATGTTGCAATAATTGAGTATCACACAAACGATGACTATTCAACCCCCGAAACAGAACAAAGGCTTGCCGATTACTATTCAATGTATGCTTACCCCACAACAGTTTTTGATGGTGGACTTAGCGTAGGAGCCAGCACATATGTCTTTAGTGACTTTTATAACAGATACTCAATAAGAAGTATTGTTAAAACAGGTGTTTCAATAAAAATTTCGGCACTACAATCAAAAGGAACAACAAAAAATGTTGAAGTAGTTATTTCAAAATTGGCACCATTTTTCTTTAATAATACAGTAGTGCAGGTTGCAATAATAGAATCGCATATTCCGGAACAATGGCAAACTTTATATGAACTAAATCATTTATGCAGGTTAATGCTGCCCAATGCTTACGGTACATTAATTGATTTGATAAATCAAGATGAGGTTACTCTAAACTATAATTTTCAGATTGATGACTCATGGGATGCCGCAAATTTGACAGTAGTTGCTTTTATACAAGACAACTATACCCAAGAAGTATTAAATGCAACAAAAGCAAAATTTACCGATGTTGTGTCGGTTAACGAAAAAACAACAAACAACAACCTGAGCTTATCAAATTACCCTAACCCTTTTTCAGCATCAACAACAATAAATTTTAACATTAAAAACAGCTCAAAGGTAAACCTAAGCATATTTGATATTAACGGAAAATTTGTTACCCAACTTATTAATACCAACATTAATAAAGGTAACCATAAGGTTATTTGGACACCCAAAACAGGTACAGTAAATGGAGTTTATTTTATTAAACTAATTGCAGGTAACAATGTCAAAATAACAAAAGTAATACTTAACAAAAGTAATACTTAACAAAAACAACTCTCAATAACTAAACTAAAATTTACAATTATGAAACAATTAATCACACTAACAGTATTATTAGCAATAGGTGTTTTAACCTATGGGCAAACAATAACCTTTATAAAGAGTTACGATAACGGCTTTAATGATGCCGATGAGTGCCACACCATGAAACAAACAACAGATGGCGGGTATATAATGGCAGGAGCCACTTGGGCCAGCGACGATGGTTGGTACGATATGGTAATACACAAAGTTAATAGTTTAGGCGAATCGCAGTGGATAAAAACTTATGGAGTGGGAAGCATGAATATTGAAGTGTCTTTTGGGATTATAACTACCCAAGATGGGGGCTATATGATGGTTGGAGGAACCGACGGGTTTAGTGCCGATGATGAAACCGATATGTGGGTAATTAAAACCGATGCCAGCGGCGATTCGCTTTGGTCAAAACACTATGGTGGTGATAAAAGCGAATATGCACATGGAGGTATTCAAACCAGCAATAACGGTTATGTGTTTGTTGGTGCAACAAACAGCGAAGGAGCAGGATTTGATGACATTTATGTTGTACGAACCGATGAAAATGGCAATGTAGTATGGGCAAAAGACTTTGGTACAAATAAAATGGATGGTGCCTACGGTGTTGAAGAAACCAGCGACGGCGGCTTTGTTATAGCCGGCGAAATTGAAAACGGTGATTATGGTTATATTATTAAAGTAGATGCAGACGGTGAAAAAGTATGGGACTATACATGCGAACCCGACGATTATATGACATCAAACTTTTTTGATATAACAGTAGCCAACGATGGCGGTATTGTAGCAACAGGCAGGGTACAGGCAACAGGTGGCGGTGGTCAAAATGTACTATTGGTAAAATTAAATGCCGATGGTATCGAGGTGTGGAGAAAAAACTATGGCGGTGATAAAAAAGACGTAGGCCGGTCGGTTGTTGAAACCACAGATAACGGTTTTTTTATTACAGGTTATACCGAAAGCTTTACTCAAGATGAAGAAGATTCAGATGTTTACCTTATTAAAACAGATGCCGACGGCGAAATTGTTTGGACTAAAAATTACGGTACTATTAAAGATGAAGGTGGTTACGAAGGTGTTCAAACAACCGATGGAGGTTATGCAGCAGGAGGTTATACTTATGTTCAAGGCGAAAGCAGTAACTTTTATTTGCTAAAACTTGACAGCGACGGCTTGGCAGGCGACGATACCGAAGCCCCAACTGTACCACAAAACTTGGTTGCCGAATCAAAATCAGAAACAGAAATTAGATTAACGTGGGATTATTCAACCGATAACGTTGCTGTTGCCGGATATAAAATTTATAGAGACGGAACCAATATAGGTTCAATTATATACTCAAGCTATACCGACACAGCATTAACCACCGGTACAGAATATACCTATACCGTATCGGCTTACGATGCTGCCGGCAACGAAAGCGACCAATCAACCTCGGCAAGCGCTACTCCCTGTGTAGGTGTTGATAACCAAACTGCCGGACAGCTTAATATTTACCCTAACCCTGTTACAAATACTGCCACAGTTGAGTTTTTTAACCCAAATAACAAAAATTATGTACTTAACATAACAAACCTAAACGGACAAGTTGTAAAAACAATTACTAATATTACAGATAACAAAGTAACTATTGAAAAAGGCAATTTACAAAGTGGGATATATTTTATTGAATTAAAAGGAAATAAATACCAATATGGAAGAATAGTGATTAAGTAGTTTTTCATAAATTAAAAGTTAGTAATAATTTAAGTGTTTTTAACACACCGGTATTTATTTGAATGAAAAAAGCAGCCATGGCATTGGCTGCTTTTTTATTACAACAAAATAGCAAAACAACATAAAGCTGCTTTACATGGTAAAGATATCAGTCAGAAATAAGGTTTAAATAGAGTCGGTAATAACTACCTTTGCAAGAATATCAGCATATTGAATCATAAGGAATGTTTTTCCTTCAAATTCAAATTCATTGCCTGAAAACTCCTTATAAAGCACTTTATCACCCACAGCCAACTCAGCATTTTCAATAGTACCAAGGGCTGTTACTGTACCAATGTTTTGTTTTTCTTTAGCCGAATCAGGAATAATTAACCCCGAAGCAGTTTTTTGTTCTGCCTTATCGTCATTAAGCTCAAGCAAAACATTTTGGTTGATAGGTTGTAACTCGTTCATTTTAAATTAATTTTAAAGTTTATATTTATTTAGACTGAATATCCAATAATTTATCAATTCGGGGTTTGTCGAACCACACAATTACCTCGCCATTTATTGTTGTTTGTGGAACACCCTGTTGCCCACTTCGTTTTACCATATCTTCGGCAGCTTTTGCATCACGCGATACATCAATATCGCGGAATTTTATATTATGCTCTTTAAAATAGTTTTTTATTGTATTGCACCACGAACAGGTTGGCGTTGAATAAACAACAACATTTTTTTGTTTTTTTACATCACTATGTACACTATTCGATACAAATACATTCCCTTCAAAAATATTATTATAGTAACTGGTATTATGGCATCCCTTAATGGTATTTGTCAAAACACCTTTATTAAACTCCAAAAGAGTTGGTACCGACGTAACACCATAATTTTTATGTATATCTTTTACAACAGAAACATCAACAACAACAAACTCAATTTTGCTGTTTTTATTTTCTGCATCAATAATATTTTTATATGCACAATCACTCTGCTCCGACCCCTGTGCCTTATACAAAAGGGCAAACACTTTCTCCGTATTACTTATCTGTTTTAAAAACTGCGTGTAGCCAGTAACCTGTATCATTATTTTATTTTTTTTGCAAAATTAGCAAAGTTGTTGAAATTGCATTTATTATTCTTTAAAATGGTTATCAAATAAAAAATTGAAATATTTCAACTTTTTATTTATAAAAGCTCGTTATTAATATCAAATGTTCAAAATAATTTAGTACTAAAAAAAGCATTGTGCATAACTTTTAAAAAAACCGATATCATTAATTAACAAGATTAATTCAAAATTTCATACTTTGCATTGAAAGTAAAAATTAAAGGTTTTATATTACAACTTTAATAGTATTATAAAATACTTAACCATTAAGGCATTAAGGAACATTGAGAAAATCTTAACTAACCTTAA
>CBDUWQ010000238.1:0-5592 GCA_965370965.1 uncultured Bacteroidales bacterium | reverse complement strand
AAGGGATAGACCCTGCCAAATTAAAAATGGCAGCAATATGTTCTGTTTGTTCCGAGCCTTTTGTTAAGCATATGAAAAATTTTGTTGATGCTTTAACTAATTAATATTTGTCCAAAAATGCTCAGATTAATAAATAGTGCTTACACGAAATAGCAAATGGATTAATTAAAATAAAACATGTCAACAACTATGACACAATCAAACAAATATGATGTACTTGTAATTGGTGGAGGAATAGCCGGTGAAGAAGCGGCATTAAACCTTGCTAATATTGGCTACAAAATAATACTTGTTGAAAAAGATCTTTCCATAGGTGGAAAAATGATTCATCTCAGCAAAGTTTTCCCAACCCTCGATTGCGGTGCATGTATTACAACACCAAAAGTTTCGGAAACCGCAAGACATCCAAATATTGCAATATTTACTTATAGCGAAGTTAAGGATATTGAAAAACATACTGAAAATGATTTTTCAGCAACTCTTGTTGAAAAACCAAGATATGTTAAGGATGATTGCACAGGTTGCCAGATATGTGAAGAAAAATGCCCTGTAGTTGTCGAAGACCAATATCAATGGGAAATGGTGGGTAGAAAAGCAGTTTATGTACCATTTAGTATTGCCAACCCTCGAATTGCAGCAATAGATATTGAAAATTGTACTCTTTGCGGATTATGCGAAAAGGTTTGCCCTTCCAATTCAATTGATTTTTCCCAAGTAGAAAAGATAAGTACTATCAAGATTAAATCTGTAATTATTGCAACAGGATTTGAACTTTTTGACCCATTAAAAATTCCAAGATACGGATATGGAAAGTTCAAAAATGTGGTTACATCCATGCAAATGGAGAGGCAATTGGTTCCTACCCGCCCATTTAATAATGTGCTTCGCCCCAAGGATGGTAAAATGCCCGACAATATAGCCTATGTATTGTGCACAGGCTCGCGCGATGAAACCGTTGGAAACCCAATTTGTTCACAGGTATGCTGCATGTATTCTGTAAAACAGGCTCAACTACTTATGGGTGCATTGCCAATGGCCGATGTAACAATCTATTATATAAACATTAGGGCATTTGGTAAAGGTTTTTGTGAGTTTTTTCAGCAGGCCAAAGGTATGGGTATTGAATTTACAAAAGGAAAAGCAGGACTGATTAAAGAAAAAGAAAACGGAAATCTGATTATCAGATATGAAGATATTCAGGAAGGTAAAGTCAAAGAAGCAGAACATGACCTTGTTGTTCTTTCGGTAGGTATTTTACCAAATACTAATTTTACTAAAATGTTTAAGAATATAAAGATAGAGCAAGACGACTATAATTATGTGAATAAAGTGGATGAACTCTGTTGCCCTGCAAAAACAAATATTGACGGTGTTTTTGTTGCGGGTACTTCAACTGGACCATTAGATATTCCTGATTCAATATTATCTGCCGGTGCTGCCTCAGCTGAAGCTGCTGGCTATTTGAAAGGAGGTAAAAAATGAGAAATAGAATAGGTGTATATATTTGTTATTGCGGGTCAAATATCTCTGATTATGTTGACTGCGAAAAAGTAAAAGATATTGCCAGTAAAGAAAACGGTGTTATAATTTCAAAAACAACAATGTTTGCTTGTGCCGATTCAGCACAAAACGAAATTGTCGATGATATTAAAGAAAATAACCTTGATGCAATTGTTGTTGCATCATGTTCGCCAAAGCTTCATTTAAGTACTTTCAGAAATGTTGCCCAACGAGCAGGATTAAACCAATACAACTATATTCAGGTTAATATTCGCGAACAATGCTCATGGGCACACTCAAATACTCCGCCACAAGCAACCCAAAAAGCTATAAAACTTGTACAGGCAGGTATTGCAAGAGCAAAACAATCTCAGGCATTAACACCAATGTCAATTCCATCAAATAATGCAGTACTTGTTGTTGGTGCAGGAATTGCCGGAATGCGTGCAGCAATTGAGCTGGCAAAAATGGGTACCGAAGTTTTTCTAATAGAAAGAGAATATTTTGTTGGAGGCAGGGCTTCACAATGGAATGAACTGTTTACTACTAATGAAACCGGTCGTGAAGTTGTTTCCAGACTTTACAATACAATAATGGAAATAAATAACATTACGCTTTTTACCGGAGCTGATATTGATTCAAAATCAGGAAGTGTAGGAAATTTTGACATAAAAATAAAAATAAAACCAAGACATATTAATCCCGATTGTAAAATAGACTGGGACAAATTTAAAAAAGTTATAGAAATATGCCCGGTTGAGTTTGATGACCCGTTTAATTTTGGTTTAACCAAACAAAAAGCCATCTATAAAAATTTCCCGAGCGAATTTCCTGAAATACCAACAATTGATATAGAACATTGCAACAAATGTGGCAAGTGTATTGACATTTGTCCTAATATAGACCTTGACCAAAAAGAGGAAACTATCAATATTAATGTAGGAGCAGTTTTGTTAACAACAGGTGCCAGCCCATATGAACCCAAAATTGGTGAATTTGGATATAAAGAAATTGATAATGTAGTAACTCTTCAACAGCTAAAACGCCTGATTGAATTAAATGAAAAAGAGTTAATTTTTCATGGTAAAAAGATCAAAAACATTGCGTATGTGTATTGTGTAGGCAGTCGCCAGGTTGATGGTGAAAATAAGTATTGCTCACGATACTGTTGCACATCGGCAATACATACTGCAATAATGGTAAAAGAAAAATATCAATTAATTAACAATTTTCATTTTACCAGAGGAATACGAACATACGGAAAGCAAGAACTCCTATTCAATAAAGCATCCGAACAAGGCGATATTTTTCTACAATCTTTTTATGAATCACCAACTGAAGTTTATAAGGAAAATGGGCATACTGTAGTAAAAATCAATGATATATTAACGGCTGACAAAGAACTAACAGTTAATGCTGACCTCGTTGTATTAGTTACAGGTTTGGTACCTAGAAAAAATGATTCAATCAACAATATTTTAAAAGTACCAATTGGAAGAGATAAGTTCTATAATGAAATCCACCCAAAACTCCGACCTGTTGAAACAGTAATTGACGGAGTACTTATTGCAGGGTCATGCCAGGCTCCCTTAAATATTACCGAATCTGTTAAATCATCATTATCTGCTGCTGTAAAAGTTAATTCTCTTATAAGCAAAGGTAAAATTGAGTTAGAACCAACGCTTGCACAGATTAATAAATCAACATGTGATTGGTGTGATAAATGCACTGCTGTTTGCCCTTACAATGCGATTTTAAAAGAAGAGCATAATGGTAAAATAATTGCAGTTATTAATGAGGCAAATTGCAAAGGATGTGGTATGTGTTTACCGGTATGTCCCTCAAATTCAATTCAATTAATTGGATATACTGATGTGGAAATCGAAAGTATGGTAGATGCTTTAATTGATTAGAAAATAGTAAAAAAAACCAGAAAACGATGGAGAAGACAATTGATGTAATGAAAGCTAAACGTAAAGTTTCTCAAAGAGTAAAAGATAACGTTAAAGCATTTAACAAACTCAAAAAACAGATATTAAAATCTCTCGAAGCAGGTGAGAAAACTATTCCTGAAATAGCTAAAGAGATGGAAGATGATATTGATGCTGTTACTTATAATTTAATGACACTGCTAAAGTATGGGTTTATTGAAGCAGGTAGTATTGATGAGGATGATGAATATTATTATTACAAATTAAAGAACAAGAAATAAGATGGCACAGATAAATCCTGAATTTGCAACAGAATTAAAAGAATACGGTGCATTCGATTTCAATGCTTGCTATAATTGTGGCAATTGTACAGCCGTTTGTTCTCTGTCTGATGAAGACAATTCATTCCCAAGAAAAATGATCAGACTAAGTGTATTGGGCTTAGAAGATGAATTACAATCCTCTGTTGACCCATGGCTATGCTATTATTGTGGCGAATGCAGCGAAACCTGCCCGCAACAAACCGACCCCGGCGAACTAATGATGTCGTTAAGACGATACCTTACCGCAAAATACGATTGGACAGGTTTAGCAGGCAAATTATATACCTCTAAAGCTTGGGAATTTGGTACAATTCTATTTCTCGCTGCTATTATACTTATGCTGTTTGTATTTTTTCATGGACCAATGACAACTGAATTAACCGCTGATGGAGGTGTAAAACTCAACACTTTTGCACCATGGAAACAAATTGAAATTGGCGACTGGATTATGGCCGGATTACTTGGATTCTTTCTACTGAGCAATATTTTTAATATGTATCTGAAAATTGTTTTAAGTAAAAAAAATATTAAAATCCCGCTCAAATTATACTTTACAGAATTTTGGGCTCTTATACTTCATTTTGCTACTCAATTACAGTTTTCTAAATGCGATACTGAGTTAAGTGGTAAAAAATTCGAGTTTAGTACTTACTGGATAATTCATTTGTTTTTAATGACAAGCTATGTTATTATGTTGATAATGATTATGGTATTTCTGCCATGGTTTCAAACTGACAATATTTACGAATGGTGGCATCCACAACGCTTATTGGGCTATTATGCTACAATTGGGTTAACTGTTGGGATAGTATATTTTTTTATTGAGAGAATTAAAAAGGAATCAGAAAAAAGCAAGCATTCTCACATTACCGATTGGACCTTTTTGGTGCTCTTATTCTTAACTACAATATCAGGAATATTGGTTCATTTTTTCAGAATTTATGGCTTGCCTTATGCCACATATTATATGTATGTTTTTCATCTAATGGTGCTTTTTCCCATGTTGATGATTGAAGTACCTTTTTCAAAATGGTCACATCTTGCTTACAGACCATTTGCTATTTATTTTAATAATGTAATAAAGGCAGCACATAACTTAAAAACTAAAAAATAATTAATCATATTTTAAAATTATTAATCATGGATATAAAAGAAGTAATATGTAAATGCGGATCTACTTGTATGATGATAATTCTAAGTTGTTTGGCATTAGGGTTTTTAGCTAGTTTTGCATCATTAATATACCTCATTTTTTGTTTATGCGGTGGATAATTATCAGAACTAAGGAACTATTAAAATTATAGCAAATAAAATATTATAAATTGAAAATTATATTTTGTAGTTTTGGATTTAATTTAATGATAAACAAATATTTTTAAGTGTTATGAAGAATTTTTTTAGAGCCTTACCAATAATTGGGATGTTTTTTATTAGTACCACAATAAATGCCCAGTTTTTACCACCGTCATACGAATCATTATTAAATGAAATTGTTGCTAATTTTAAAGAAATTAGAGGAGGGAATTCTATTGCCGACGGTAAAACTTCGCTTAGACTGCTTTCTGATGAAAAAATTATACTCCGCATTGACCATAAAAGGAAAGTAAAAACCCTGACATTTATTGTTGCCAAAGACGAAGAGGGGCAAGATTATTGGGTTTCGGCCAATAAATTGACTACCGATATGGTTAATAAATATGAAAAAGAATTAACCAAAATCTTAAATAAAATGCTTGAAATATCGCGCAAAAAAGCTAAGTTGTAAATATACAAGGTGTCCTAACCTGAATAATTCATATACTCTAATAAATTACAAGTTTTTAAGCCACTTTTTTAGT
>CBDUWQ010000237.1:0-5646 GCA_965370965.1 uncultured Bacteroidales bacterium | reverse complement strand
CAGAAAATAATAAATATGAACGGATTAACATTAAATAAACGGTGTAGCAGCTTGAAAGTTTTGAGTTTCAAAAGCCCAACATTTTCATATTGCCACCGTTAAAAAGTGTTCATAAACTCACTCCGTTTGTTTGAGCCACACTTGAGCGACTAATTAGTTGGACAGACAGGTGGCAAATAACAAATAGAGGGCATAAAATATAAACAGATGAAGAATAGAAATAGTTAGGATGGAGAAATTTATAACAAATGAAGATTTGAATGAACTGCCCATTAAATCATTTGAGGGTGAGATTGTTATAGTTGATGTTGCGCGCGATATTAAAAAAGTGATACCATATTTAAAAAAGCAAAAAATATTGGGATTTGATACCGAAACTCGCCCAACATTTAAAAAAGGTGTTAAAAATGAAGTGGCTCTGCTTCAACTTTCAACAAAAAAAAGAGTGTTTTTATTCCGTCTTAATAAAATGGGGTTTAATTCTGAATTAATAAACCTACTTAGTAACCCCGATATTATAAAAGTAGGAGTTGCCATTGCAGACGATTTGAAAGATTTAAAAAGGTTGGCGGATTTTACACCAGCTTCTTTTGTTGAAATTCAAGAAAAGGTAAAGGAATTGGAGATTGAAAATTTTGGTTTGAAAAAACTTGCGGGTTTGCTTTTGGGTTTTAGGATATCAAAAGCACAACAAACATCAAATTGGGAGGTCGAAAAGCTTACTGTGGCACAAATAAACTATGCTGCTACCGATGCATGGGTTTCGCTTGAGATATATAATAGGTTGCTTGAAATTGAAAAGGTTTCTTGATTAAAGAAGGTAAAATATACAATAGAATGCGAATATTTTGTAATTTTGAAAAAATGAGACAAGATACAGTAAAATTAGAGCTTATAGAGTGGTTGACACAGTTAGATGATATAGAAACCATTGAATATTTAAAGATTATTAAAGATTCTAAAACATCGGATAATGATTGGTGGAATGATTTGACTGACACTCAAAGACAAGGAATTGAAAGAGGATTAAGTGATATTTCTCAAGGGAAAACTGTTTCACATGAAGAAATGAAAAATAGATATGGTTTATAGATTACGGTGGTCTGAAGAAGCTGTTAGAAACCTTGAAGAAATAATTAGAGATATAAAATATAAGTGGACTGAAAGGGAGGTAAATAATTTTAAGGATAAGTTGAGTTATCAATTAGACTTAATAATTCATAATCCTTATATGTTCCCGACATCAAATCAACATTCAAGATTAAGAAAGGCTGTACTTAGTAAGCAAACTTCGGTGTTTTACGAAATTCATGATAAAGTTGTATTTTTAGCATATCTTCATATTAATAAAAAGGATATTGTTAATATTAAGTAACCGTAAACGCACGACAAAGTATAATTAAAGGTTAATATCGGTAAACTATCCAAATGACACCTCCAAGTTGGTTAATATTTTATTCAGAAAAGCTAAACATGATAGTATGGAATTTATAAAAATTGTATTAAAATCGGGTAAAGATGCATCGTTACGGAGGTTTCACCCTTGGGTTTTTTCAGGAGCCATAAAAAAAATTTATGGGGGCAACCCAAGTGAAGGAGAAGTTGTGGCTG
The DNA here is from genome assembly GCA_965370965.1 of uncultured Bacteroidales bacterium. Taxonomy (GTDB): domain Bacteria; phylum Bacteroidota; class Bacteroidia; order Bacteroidales; family SZUA-534; genus GH45. Next base: position 4,035 of record CBDUWQ010000237.1, on the reverse strand, counting down.
TGTATGACAATAAGGATGAGTTTTTAGGGTTGGGGCATTACCAAATTGGTTCTATAGCTATTCGTATATTTTCTTTTGAAGAGGTAATACCCGATAACAGTTTTTGGAAAAGCAAGTTTGAAAAAGCTATCGATTACCGAAAACAGATGGGCATAATTGGTGCAAAAGCCAATAATGTTTATCGTTTAATTCATGCCGAAGGCGATGGTATGCCTGGTTTAATAATGGATTATTACAATGGTACAGTTGTAATGCAAACCCACTCAATTGGAATGCATTTGTTGCGCCATGAATTTGCCGATATATTAAAGGAGCTTTTAGGAAACAGCCTAATAGCTATTTACGATAAAAGTGAGGCTACATTGCCACATAAAGCCAATATTGAGCCAAAAGATGGATATTTATTTGGCGATTCAAATTTATGTATGGTTGAGGAATACGGGCACAAGTTTAATATTGATTGGGTAAGAGGGCAAAAAACAGGTTTTTTTATCGATCAGCGTGAAAATCGCAAATTATTGACCGAGTATTCAAAAGGAAAAAGTGTATGTAATATTTTTGGTTATACCGGAGGGTTTTCAGTTTATGCACTAAAAGCTGGTGCAACATTTGTGCATACTGTTGATTCGTCAAAAAAGGCAATTGACTTAACTGATGAAAATATAAAACTTAACTTTGGCGAAAGTGTTGACCATAAAGGATTTGCTATGGATGTTTTCGATTTTTTTGATAATGTACCTGAAAAATACGATATAATTATTTTGGATCCTCCGGCTTTTGCTAAACACCAAAAAGTATTGCACAATGCACTGCAGGGGTATAAAAGAATTAACCAACGTGCTTTAGAGCAAATTAAACCCGGAGGTATAATATTTACTTTTTCTTGCTCGCAGGCTGTTAGTAAAGAAAATTTCAGAAAATCGGTTTTTGTTGCCGCCGCAAATGCAAAGCGCAATGTAAAAATATTACATCAGCTTACACAACCTATTGATCATCCAATAAGCATTTATCATCCTGAGAGTGAATACCTAAAAGGGTTGGTGTTATATGTTGAGTAGGTGCTTTTTGGGGTGTAACAAAAAACATTTTTTATTATTAGTACACCTGTCCAACTGCGTAGCCGGGTAGATTTGTGGCTGATTTTTGAATTTTGGAGCAGGTACAGTTTTGTATGTCATAAAATAGCATCTCTAAAATAGTTTATTGATGAAACCTTGATAACATTGTTAGGCAGCGGGTTATTGTACAACTCCAGTTGATGCCCGAAAATAACAATTTTTTGTTGCTGAAATTTATCAGAAATCCGCTCTAAATAATCTTTAATAATATCATTAGAATATACACTTGTGAACGATGTTATTAAATAATCGGCATTGTGGAATAGGTTTATCTCATCAATATATGCCAAAGATACCGATGAACCCAGATATGTAGTATAGTGGTTGTGCTTTTTTAACAGATAATATGCATAAAGCAAATTTATCTCATGATATTCGCCTTCGGGTAAAAAGAGTATATATTTTTTGCTGTTTTCATTATATGATGCCAATAAACCGTCGATAGTAACCAATATTTTGCGCCTTATTATGCATGATGCAAAATGCTTTTGTACGGGCGAAATTGTACCGGCTTGCCATAAAAAGCCTAATTTGGTTAAAAATGGGGCAATAATTTCAATATAGGTAAATTCAAAGCCCCTGTTAATGTATGATATAGTAAGTATTTTTTCGAATTTTTGTGTATTAAAATTAAATGTTGCCATTATTAAAGCCTGTATCTGATCTTCAACATTACTGTTGCGTGTAGTAAGCTCAATTACTTTTTCGCTAATCTCGGTTTCATTAAATTCCGCAATTCTTGAAATTTTATAATTATTTTTGTTTAAAATAGAAATATTCAACAGTTTTTTAAGGTCACCAGCCGTATAATAACGAATATTGGTGTTTGTTCTTTTAGGTTCAAGCAAATTGTACCTTTTTTCCCAAATACGTATGGTATGGGCCTTAATGCCGGTTAACTTTTCAAGGTCGTTTATATTGTAATATTCCTCTTTCATTGGTCTTTTATCTCTAACTTGATTAATTCATTACCTGTCCCGATTTTTCATCGGGAAATCTTGCTATTTGGCAGTAAGCTATTAGTTATTAGTATAGCCTCGTATATTTGCATTGCAAACATACGAGGCTCTGCATTATGCAGGCTAAAATCGTAAATTGTTATTTTTAAATCATTAATTAATTGCTTAAAAGAAATTCGGTGCAGCTATTTTTTTAAATAAAATATTAGTACATGCAGTTATTATTGCAAAAAAGTGCTTTAGTTGTGTTCGTTTCATTTTTTATAAAAAAAGCAATAATATTACTTGTCAACAAGAAAAGAATTATTTTGTTTAAAATGATACTAATTTTATCCATTTTATATCAATTGCACTATATTTGATTTTAAATATTACTTAAATATGGATTACTTTTTAAATTCAGTAGCAGCATGGTTGTTTAATAACCATAAAAACGATTTTAAAGATATTACACTTGTTTTTCCCAATCGCCGCTCGGGGGTATTTTTTTTAAACGAGCTAAAAAATAGGGTAAGTAATGAGCCAATTTGGTCGCCTGCAATAACCACTATTAACGATTTTTTTATAAAGTATTCTAAATTGGAATTGGCCGACCCAATTCAACTGCTTTCAGAATTATATGTTGAATATAAAAAAGTGACGGGGGTATTGGAAAGCTTTGACGAATTTTATTCGTGGGGTGAAATGCTTTTGGCCGATTTTAACGATGTTGATAAATACTTGGTTAATGCCGAATCGGTATTTGTAAATGTTAAAAATTTCAAGAATATCGAAAATCAGATTGATTTTCTTACCGAAGAACAGTTAAAAACATTAGAACGGTTTTTTGAGGCTTTTGATGCCGATAAGTCAACACGTATTAAGGAGGAGTTTCTGAAAATTTGGAAAATAATGTTTCCGTTATATACTAATTTTAAACAAAAACTAACAGATAAAAACATTGGGTATGATGGTATGGTGCATCAAAATGCATTGCAAAATATTAAGCAACTAAAAGTTAGTGAGCATAGCTTTAAAAAAGTGTTTTTTATTGGTTTTAATGCAATTACACCCATTGAGGAAAAGGTTTTTACTATACTAAAGAATTTGGGTTTGGCCGAATTTTTTTGGGATTATGACGATTATTATATTGAAAACCGTGAAATGGAGGCGGGGCTGTTTCAACGAAAATATATTAAAAAGTTTCCGCCAATAATAATTGACAAGAACAATAACCGGTTAAAAGGCAAAAAAATAAAGTTAATTTCGGTATCTACTGACCACGGACAGGTTTTTTCGGCAGGACAAATATTAAGTGGCATTAAATCAAATAAAGCATCCGATACGGCAATAGTTTTATCTGACGAACAACTGTTGTTGCCGGTATTACGTGGTATTCCAAATAATATTAGCAATATTAATATAACAATGGGGTATCCGGTAAATGATTCATTATCGGGTAATTTTGTCGATTTATTAATCCTTATTCAACAAAACATCCGTGTTTCAAAAAACAACGAAGTCTCGTTTTACCATAAAAATGTAGTTTCACTTCTCAGCCATCCGTTTGTTCAGCATGTATGTTTTGATTCGGCATCTGATATTATTAAAAAAACAGCAACAAATAACCTGTACTATGTGTCCTTAACGGAGTTTGAGGGATGCAATTTTTTAAAGCTTTTGTTTGTTGAAACTAAAACCGTCAAAAATTTTGCCCTTTACTTAGAGGGTGTATTGAAATATATTCATGAAAAATTATGGCAACAAAGTGATATTAGTCAAAGTTTTTTAATGGAGAGGGAGTTTGTGTATAAACTGGCATCTTTAATAAAAACATTAAACACACAGTTAACTGAGTATAATATTGGTTTGCAGTTGCCTACCTATTTTAGGCTTTTGCGTAAGGTAATGTTGTCAACCCGTGTGCCATTTGAGGGCGAGCCAATTTTGGGGCTTCAAATAATGGGCTTTTTAGAAAC
>CBDUWQ010000236.1:0-5661 GCA_965370965.1 uncultured Bacteroidales bacterium | reverse complement strand
AAATTACATTACTCCTTAATTTTAAAGACTTTGCTTACACTGATTAGTTACTTTATTTTTAATTGCTTTTATTCGCACACCTTTCTGACCACGTTGTCTGGTAGATTCATGGCTAAACATACAGAATTAAAGGTTAATACTAATGTTTGATGCAACTAGTAATTTTTGTATCTTACATTTTATTAAAGCCAACACCAATACCAATGGTTTTCATTAAAAACAATCCATTCATAAGACTATTGCTGCCTTTTATTGCAGGCATTGTTTTGCAATACTTTTTTTTATTTGAGAAAATAATTGTTTCAGCTTTTTTTGCAGTTGCATTTTTATCAGCAATTTTGTTCTTATTAATAAAACTCCCATACCATCTTCAATATTTAAAAGGCATAGCAATTAGTTGTTTTCTTATTGCCACAGGTTTACTGTTAACCTATTTAGCAGATACAGAATATAAAATAGTTAGCAATGAAAAAGAGGCTGTGTTTGTAGGAGAAATTGTTAAAGTACCCACAGAGAGAGAAAAAAACTATAAAACCGAGATTAATATTGAAGCCCAAAAAGAGAATAATTATTGGAAAGAAGTAAACGCCAAGGCTATTGCTTATTTTGAAAAAGGCGATAGCCTGTTAGGGCTTAAAGCAGGAGATAGGATTATTTTTAGCACGCGGCTGCAAGCCATTAAAGAGAATAAAAACCCCTTTGGATTTGATTATGCCAAATACCTTGCACTAAAACAGATTGGGCATAGTGTTTACATAAGAAACAATAATTGGGCAAAGCTTACTGAAAATAGTGGAAGGCTTAAAACCAGGGCATTAAACTTACGCCAAAAAATAATTGCTTTATTCACTGCGCATAATATAAAGGGCAACAATTTATCTGTACTGTCGGCATTAACGCTGGGATATAAAAACAAAATTGACGAAAAAGTACGTAAAGCCTATAGTGGCGCGGGAGCTATGCACGTTTTGGCAGTTTCGGGTTTGCATGTGGGAATAATATACTTGGTTTTAAGCTTTTTGCTTGGTTGGCTTTCAGTTTTTAAAAGTTTAAAAAAAGTTAAGCTTATTATTATACTATTTGCTTTGTGGATGTATGCTTTTTTAACAGGGCTTTCGCCATCGGTAATGCGTGCTACCGTAATGTTTTCGTTTGTGTTGGTAGGCAAAATATTCGATAAAAACATAAATATTTACAACTCCCTTGCGGCATCGGCATTTTTGCTGTTGCTTATTAATCCTTTTTTATTGTTCGAGGTAAGTTTTCAACTATCGTATATAGCCGTATTGGGTATAGTATATTTTCATCCTAAAATTTACGGATTATTTTATTTTAAATACAAATTGATTAACGCCGTTTGGTCGCTAACTGCTGTTTCTATTGCAGCACAATTGGCAACTTTTCCCATTACTATTTTCTATTTCCACCAGTTTCCTGTCTATTTTTGGTTAGCCAATATTGTGGTTACAATAACTGCAGGTATTTTAATGTTACTGTCAATGGTTTTGGTTGCTGTTTCGGCTTTACCGGCTATTTCTGAATTTATTGGTATTATTATTAATTTTATATTGAATGGCAACTACATGTACATTCAATTTATTAATAATCTGCCCTATTCAACAGTAAATAGCATTTCGTTTTCATCGTTTCAGGTTATTATACTTTATGTTCTGATTTTTGGTTTTTCTGTATGGCTGATAACAAAAAAATACCATGCATTAATTGCCGGACTATTATCTGTTTTTGTATTAGGCATGTTAAATATTAATGAAAATATAAAAAGAGATAAGCAGAGTACTATTTGTGTTTATCAAGTTCAAGGCGAAACGGCAATTCAGTTTATCCATAAACAGCAGGCTTGGTGGCTTTTATCAGCCAAAAACAAAAAATCGAGAATAGAACCACATATTGCGATGGCAAATATGTATTGGAAAACCGGCACAAACTCTTATTATCTTCTTAAAAACCTGAATGACAGTATTATAAAAAATGGCAATTGGTATTATAACTCGGGTTTTTGGAAATTTAAACAATCAAAAGGCTTGGTAATTGGCACATATTCCAATATGCCTAAAAATCCTGTAGATTCTCTTTTTATTAATTATCTTTTTGTAACAGGCAGCCCACCGTTTACGTTTAATGACCTGCCAAATAAATTGTTCTTCAATAATATTGTAATTGATGGTTCGGTTCCTTATTGGAAAGTTAGAAAATTTATTCCTGATAAAAGTAAAGCAAACATTTTTGTTACAAATGAGCAAGGGGCTTTTATCTATAATAATGATATGTAGTGCTTGCAAAGACTATGTAGGTGTAAAATTAAATACTTACTTTTCCTATTACTTCTACAATCATAAATTGAACCTGCTTGGACGGAAGACCAATGCCAATAAGTTAACCGATAAATAGCTTATTGCCATTTACTTACACCGTTAAAATTTGGAATAAATAAGGTTAGTATCTCTCTGTGTAATTTTTCCTAAAAAAGATATGTGGTATTTTAGTTTTATAATTGTATTATTTTTTACTTTGCGCTTTAATATTTTTTAGATATGAGAATTATCATTGCCGGAATGGGAACTATCGGAATGCACATGACAAAGATGTTGTCGGATGGAACGCATGATATTGTTGTAATTGATAAAAATGAGGATATGTTGCAAGAAGTGGGTGCTCATTACGATGTAATGACTGTTCACGGTTCGGCAACATCATTTGCCGATTTAAAAGAGGCCGGTATAAAGCGTACCGACCTGTTTGTTGCTTTAACACATACGGTTGAAATAAATATTACAGCATGTATTTTGGCAAAACAACTTGGGGCAAAAAAAACCATTGCCCGAATTAATAATCAGGAATATCTTCTTCCGCTTAACAAATCGCATTTTTACAGCATTGGCATCGATTCCCTTATTTATCCTCAGAAACTTGCAGCACGCGAAATAATTAATCTGTTGAATGAAACAGGCACCTCTGAGGTTTTTAATTTTTATGGCGATAAGTTGTCGCTTTTTGTTATAAAATTAGAGAACGATGCACCCATTATTGGAAAAAAACTTTCTGAAGTTGCTGTTGATACTGATAATATCGTATTTAGAGCTGTAGCATTAGCCCGCGATGGAAAAACACATATACCCCGTCCACATGAGGAGTTTAATGAAGGCGATTTGGTATATGTAATTACCAACCAAAAGGGAGTTTCTAAAATGATGGAGTATGCCGGCACCCACCGTTTGTCGTGTGATAATATAATGATTCTTGGCGGCAGTCAATTGGGTGTTAGAACAGCCCGTGCCTTAGAGAAAAACTCCAATATCAAACTTATTGAGATTGACAAAAGCAAATCGGAGCATCTCGCTGATTATTTAAACAACTCGCTTGTTATTAATGCCGATGGGCGCGACATGGAAACGCTTAAGGAGGAAGGTCTATCCATGATGGATGTTTTTATTGGTGTAACCGGTAACGATGAATTAAATATACTATCGTGTATTCAGGCTAAAAACATGGGAGTAAAAAAAACCATAGCCTCGGTTGAAAATATTGACTATTTGCATTTGGCCGAGAGTATGGGTATTGACGCAATTATTAATAAAAAGATGATTGCAGCAAGTTATATCTTACGATTTACCATGACAGCCGAAGTTCCTTCATTTCTTTGTTTAACAGGGTCAGATGCCGAGGTTTTGGAATTTGTGGTTAAAACCAATTCAAAAATTACCAAAGGTCCCTTACGCGACCTTGATTTTCCGAAAGATGCAGTTGTTGGAGGTGTAATACGCGACCGGTCTAGCTTTATTGCAACAGGCGATACCGAGATTCATGCTCAGGATAGGGTAGTTGTATTTGCATTGCCTACGGCTCTGCAAAAGGTTGATAAATTCTTTAATTAGAGTATATGAATACCTTTTTAATGATTAATAAGAAGATTATTTTTAGGCTTTTGGGCTACCTTTTGCTTATTGAGTCGGCTTTTTTGTTTGCTGTATATTTAATATCATTATTATATAAAGAAACGGGCAGTGCATTTCTAATATCGTTTTTAATTACACTTGCCGTTGGTGGCAGTTCTGTATTTTTTACCCGTAACGCAAAAAAAGATTTCGGAAAGCGCGAAGGGTATATAATTGTTAGCCTTGTTTGGATAGTTTTTTCGTTATTTGGATCATTACCATTTATTATAAGCGGTGTTATACCCGGCTATACAAATGCTTTTTTTGAAACCATGTCGGGGTTTACCACAACGGGGGCATCAATATTAAATAATATTGACACCCTGCCCCATGGAATACTTTTGTGGCGTAGCCTTACCCAGTGGATGGGCGGTATGGGCTTTATTGTTTTATCGTTGGCAATTTTGCCTTTTCTTGGCGTAGGCGGAGTACAGCTTTTTTCGGCCGAAGTACCAGGGTTAACACCCGATAAAATGCACCCACGGGTAAAAGAGACAGCCCAACGCTTATGGATTATTTACGTTGGGTTTACAATTGCCGAAATTATTTTGCTATGGTTAGGCGGCATGTCATTTTTTGATGCTGTTAACCATTCGTTTACCACAATGGCAACAGGTGGCTATTCAACAAAACAAGAAAGTATTGCCTATTTTACCAGCCCTTACATTCAGTATGTAATAATCCTTTTTATGATTATAGCAGGAATAAATTTTACATTGCCCTATTTTGCATTAAAATTTCAGTTTAAAAAAGTGTTTGCCAACGAAGAGTTTAAAACATACATATCAATACTGTTTGTTTTTACTGCAATAATAACATTTAAACTTTTTGCATCTCATAATTTAACTTTTGAGCATTCGTTCAGAGACTCCCTGTTTCAAGTGGTATCAATAGTAACCACAACAGGTTTTGTTACAACCAATTATTTGGCGTGGCCAACTTTTTTAATAGCTTTAATTTTTGTTTTAATGTTTATTGGTGGGTCATCGGGCTCAACAGGCGGTGGCGTAAAGGTTATAAGGGTATTATTGATACTAAAAAACAGTTATTATGAGCTTAAACGCTTAATACACCCTAAGGCAATAATACCAATGCGCTTAAATGGTAAAACAGTACCACAGGCACTTGTTAACAATGTGCTGGCATTTATTGTTTTATATTTATTGATTTTTATGGGAGGCTCGGTTTTTATGGCAGCATTAGGTCTCGATATGGAATCGGCAATGGGCTCGGTGGCAGCTTGCCTTGGCAATATTGGACCCGGACTAGGATCGGTTGGACCTGTTGAAAATTTTAGTAGTTTACCAAATGCCGGTAAATGGATGCTAAGCTTTTTAATGCTATTGGGCAGGTTAGAGCTGTTTACCGTTTTAATAGTATTTGCACCTGCATTTTGGAAAAAGTAAGTTAAACCAGGAAAATCGCCTTTAACTTTGATTATGTGAAAAGTCTCCTCATTATATTAAAAAACAAAGTTTATAATTTACAATTGTTCGACCGACCTTTTTTATCAAGCTTTGGATCAAAATAAATCCTTAGTGAATTCGTGAAGCTCCGAGGAATCGAGGAGATCACACGAATGAAGTTAGGATTTATGAAGAGACAGAGTGTAGAGAAAAACGAGTCTTGACTTTTGGTTCTTTTTGTCAAAAAAAAGAACAAAGATATTTAAAAATAAGTGATTTTGTTTTAAAAACGATCTCCCTGT
>CBDUWQ010000235.1:0-5676 GCA_965370965.1 uncultured Bacteroidales bacterium | reverse complement strand
ATATTTAGGTAAAAAATATATACAAATGGTTTTTAAATTATTAATGTCATTACACCTGTTGCTTTTTCCACTTACCTTTTCTGAAATAATACAGCGCCAACACCGACATAATTGATTCAGCAAAAACAATAGCATAATAACAATATTTCCTCCAAACATTATAGATGGATAACTACTATACTCATTTACAATTGTTTTAGATGCTCCCATTAGCTGCAATAAATCTTTAGCAAATATTACCCCGGGTATTGCAATAATTAAAGATATAATTACACCCGTAATAATTGCCTGAAGTCCTTCTTTTGAGGCCTCTCTTTTTCTATTCTCTCCAATACGGCGCGAAACCAAGGCCGTTATACCTATGGCAAATCCAAAAGCAACAGCATAAATCAAGGTCAACACCGATTCGGTTATTCCTACAGTTGCAACAGCATCAGACCCCAGTTTTGAAACAAAGAAAATATCTACCAAAGCAAATACCGACTCCATTATCATTTCAAATACCATGGGAATTGCTAAAAGAAATATTGCTTTACCTAGTGGTATTTTCGTAAAATCGCAATCAGAACCGGATATAGCTTCCTTAAGAGTATTCCATAAACTCATTACGGTACTCCCTTTTTGGTTTGCAAATTGAGGTTTTTTATCCTTATTCATTTTAATGGTAATTATTCAGCTGCAATTATTTAGTGTTTGTAAATTCTAAACCATTGTTGCCATTAAAACGCAGGTTAACAAAATAATTTGTATATTTAAATTTATTTTTAACCACTAAAAACAATACTTATGGAAAATGTAAAGATTGACATTTCGGTTAATACCGAAAAATTATTGACAAAATACCCTAATGGTGGGGAAATAACCACACAGGGCATAATTGAAATGACCCAAAAAGGAGGCAAGTTTGATTATAAAGCCAATAATAAGGCCAAACTTATCTCAATTTTAAGGGCAGGCGACAAAATTATGTGGAAAATTAAAACCGCAGATAAGAAAGTAATTTTAGATTTTGTTGATTACGTTGGAGATGAAAATACCAAAAAAATATTCAAGACCAAGCCTGCTATCAATAAAAGCTCATTAACCGATTGCCAAGGCAATATAAATGAAAAAATGCCACAAGAGACAATTTCGTCTGAATATACTTTTAAGTTTTGCCTAAAGAAAAACCCAAGTATTATTTGGAGTTGGGATCCAGGAATAGATATACCGTTTCCTCCATTGTAATACTTAATAAAAAGTGTCAATTTACTCGTAAATGCTATTAATTTTATTTGTACATATACCCGTAAACTCAGAACTCCTGACCTTGTCGGATTTTAAATGAGACCATTTACTATTAGAATGAGATTAGCACCCAAATTTATTTGGGTGGAAATAAATAACCACAAATCCTTATCCAATCCCCAAACGCTTTGCGTTTGGGGATTGGAGGTTTCTTAGAGATGCCATACAATTACCCTGATTCACCCCGTTAAAATTTGGAAAAACCAACCGCAAAGCGGATTTAACAGGGTAAATCAGGGTGCTAATCTCATAAAATGAGCTCATTCTTAAATCGTTTTATTTTATAAATACCCTTTAATAATCAACATGTTAATCATATAAGGTCAGTTGCTCTGAAACTAATGCTTTGCACCAACCTGAAATTAAATTGCACTTGCTCACTCTACATAATAGGTATTACATCTTTTTTTTAAAGGTATTTTCTAAATTAATGATTACTATTTTTAGAAAATACCTTTTCTTTATTTAAAAATAAAGGTAAATTAGTCCGATTACAATTTACTATCAAAGTTTTAAAAATAAATGTATAAAAAAATAACCTTTTTTTTAATAGTAGTATTTTATACAGCATGGTGCTTTGGTCAAACTTCAGAATTTGAAAAATTTGACACCCATTACAAATTAGCTTATAAATCAAATACTAAATCATCATTACAACACGCTTTTAAAGCCCTAGTAATAGCCAATAACCTTAAAAATGATTCTCTTGCAGCCTCTGCAAAAGTTGCAATTAGTTATAAATACAGTGCTTTAGGCAATTTAACAAATGCTTTAGATTATGCACTTAAAGCAGAAAGTTTTTATAAAAACATGAATAACCCGGTTGGTCATGCAGTTTTATATATGCAAATAGGAGGCATTTACAAAAAATTAAAAAACTATAATTTGGCTATTGAGTATTGTTACAAAGCCTTGGATTTAAAAATTGAGCAAGTAGGTCTTTTATTACCAATGTATGTGAATTTAGGTGATGTTTACAGAGAAATTGAACAATTTGACAGCGCCTTATACTATTTTAAAAAAGCAGAGATAATTGGCAATGAAAACGATTATAATTTTTACAATGGATATATTTACTGCAATTCGGGTTTGGTTTATGCTGCTCAAGGCAATAAACATAAAGCAGATTCACTATTAAAGCTATCATTTAAAATTTTAAAAGCAAACGAAGATTATAGACCCATAGCTATTATCTACAAAGAGCTTGCAATAATAGAAATGAGAAATGACAATATTGAAAATGCCTATAAAAATGCTATTAAAGCCTACCAAATAGCCGATTCAAACTCGTTAACAGCAGAGTTAAAGGATATTTCATTGTTATTATCTGAAATAAACAGCAAAAAAAACAACTATAAAAAGGCATACAAGTATCTACGTGATTTCAATAACTACAATAAAAAGATAGCTGCCGATTCGGTAGTATCTAAACTTGCCGAAATGCGAGCCGAGTTTGAAATTTCACAAAATGAAACTGAAATGCAATATTTAAAAGATATAAACAAACTGCGACTCAACCAGCTAATTATTACCTCATTAAGTCTTTTTCTAATCGTGCTTTTAGCACTATTCCTTTTTAGAGCAAATAAAAAACGCAAACAGGCCAACCACCAGCTTTACGGTTTTAATAAAGAGCTTAAACAAAAAAATATTATCATAAAACAAGCTCTTGATGATAAAGAGGTGTTGATTAAAGAGATACATCACAGGGTGAAAAACAACTTGCAAATAATATCAAGCATTATAAGTTTACAAAGTATGCGAATTGAAAGCCCGAGTACTAAAGAGATATTTAACGAAATGCAGCGCCGCATATTGGCAATATCATCAATTCACCAAAAATTGTATCAGGGCGATTCGGTGTCGCTAATTAACATGAAAGATTACTTAGAAGAAGTAGTAGAATCAATACATATGGCTTTTAACAACGATGAAATAGATGTTGGCTACGAAATTGCCATCCAAAATGTAAAACTTGACATTGATGCAGCAGTGTCTTTAGGCTTAATTGTAAACGAACTTACAACCAATGCCTATAAATATGCCTTTAAGCCTAAACACAATAATATGCTTGTTTTAACCCTAATTAAAAACCAACAAAACAATATTGAACTTACTTTAAAAGATAATGGACCCGGCATGCAAAAAGGTTTTGATATTGCCACAAGTGAATCGCTTGGTTTAAGAATGGTAAATTTGCTTACTCGCCAGCAAAAAGGAATCCTTGAATATAAAAACGATAACGGGGCAGTATTTTCAATGCTTTTTAAAAACATGACCACATAGGATTATACATAAGGGTGTACAACAAAATTCCCTTTTACTTTTAAATTCTCCCTCCGTCCTTCATGCACCTTCCTCAAGGGAGGACTTTTATTGCTGTCTCGGAATTAGTCTTCCCCTTGGGAAACGAAGTTCACGTACACCTTTAATAATTAAATGATTGTGAGTAAAGTGCATGAAAGGCTATGGGAGAAATTTGTCGTACACCCATACATAATTTGCAAAGTTCTTTTCGTTTTTTGTATATTGTGCTAACAAAAAAAAATAGTTGCATGCATAAAATAAAAATTCTTATTGTTGAAGATGAACTAATTATTGCTGAAGATATTCGAATGCAATTAATTAAACTTGGATATAGTGTTACGGGAATGGCCACAAGTTATAACGAAGCAGTTGATTCAATTATGCAAGACCTGCCCGACTTGGTTTTAGTTGATATTATTATTGATGGACACAAAGATGGTATTGAATTAGGCAACTTCCTTAAAACAGAAGCTGAAATACCATTTATTTATTTAACAAGCCATTCTGATATAAATACAATATCGCGAGCAAAAGAAACCCAACCCGATGCATACCTGCTAAAACCCTTTAAAGCTGATAACCTATTCACATCAATTGAAATTGCATTATCGAATGCCATAAAAGAAAACAAATCTGTTGATTCATTGAAAAAAGTAAACGAGGCTGAAAATCAGGAGTTTATATTAAAAGATTGTGTCTTTATTAAAAAAGACAATGTTTTTATGAAAATAAAAATAAGCGATATCATGTATATAAAGGCAGAAGGCAATTACCTTGACCTGTTTTCGGCAAGCGGGAAAAAATACTTTATAAGAAGCTCAATGCACTATTTTAGCAATTTTTTAACCAATGAATATTTTTTTCGAACTCACAACTCATATATAGTAAACCTCAATTACCTTGATGAATTCTCAACAACCTATTTAAAAATAAAAAATAAAGAAATCCCTCTTTCAAAAAGCCGAAAAGAGCAGTTTTTTTCTAAAATGAAAACATTCTAAAAAAAAGGTCTTTAGCGGGCGCCAAAGACCAATTTTCAATAGGGAATGTTAGAATAGATTGAAACAGGCTATGTTTGCACCAATGCGATGTTCAGCTTAATTGTTTTATGGTACAGCCTATTCCAACATCTTTAAATATCAATAATTCTATTTTAGGTTAATTGATAATCTTTTTATTAAACTCCACTTTTTCATTTAACTTAAACTTTCCTTTAATAAAATGCAACGCTTCATCCCTATTTCCATAGGTAATACTTACAAAACAACTTTTATCATTAAATTTGGGGTTTAAGTTTAATAATCTTATTTCACCTTCAATAAAATAATTACTAAACTCTTCATTATTAAATCGGTAATAGTTATCACTATCAAAATAAAATTTCTTCACTAAATTAGTATTACCCGATTGCTTAGATAATTTAGGATTTAGTGCTACATTTAATATCTTCTTTGATTCTTTTTTGTCAATATCAAAAGAAAAAAAGAAAACGGGCTCAAGTTTGGTAACACGAGTAGGTAATTCAAACATATATGATTCGTTTTTTAAAGGCATATTTTTAATATTTGAAATACTATCTAACCTGTACATTATATATTTTTATTAATTACTATTCAAATTTATCACATGTTTAAATACTATCCCAAATTATGTGATACTTGAACATTATTATGGTATAACATATCGTATTATTGTGATAATTGGATAAATTTATTATGTTAATTGGCAAATAAAGCTACTCGTAGCAAGCTAACGAGATATCTCAACGGAATTTTAGTTTTTATACAGGACTCATATATTTTATGTAAAATAAAACATATTATAATACCTAAAATCCGCAAGGATTTTTATTAGTGTTTATTAATGAGGAATTTGTATGATAACAAATTCATACATTTAAGTGTATTGTAATAAGTGTAATTAGTGGCTAAAAATAATCCGTTTGCAGATTTAAGATAATACATGAAAAAATTATATCTTACAGCATTAAAAATTAAAAACAAAACATTATGAACAAAGCATTATTCTACAATCTAAAAATCACCCTTCTATCCATTTTAATTACACCATTAATGCTAAATG
>CBDUWQ010000234.1:0-5691 GCA_965370965.1 uncultured Bacteroidales bacterium | reverse complement strand
AAGCTTCACTTCATAAGGAGAGAGAAAAAACATTAACAACGTAGTGAAACTTTACTCGTAATAAATTACGTATATTATTTATTCTTTATTAGCAATATTCTCAAGCATTGCTGTTGTAAGCGATTTTGGACGCTCAAGCGGATAAAGCAGTGCCCTGTCCCAAATAATATTCGACAGTACTCCCAGTGCCCTGCCCACACCAAACATTACTGTATAAAAATCGAAATCGTGGATACCATAATGCCATTGTATAACACCAGACTGTGCATCAACATTTGGCCATGGGTTTTTTGCTTTGCCCTGCTCAACAAGAATGTCAGGAACAACATTGTAAAGCATACTTACATACTTAAATATTTTATCATCGGGCAAGTGTTTTAGGCAAAACTCGCGTTGTGCAAAATACCGTGGGTCGGTTTTTCGAAGTACGGCATGCCCAAAACCGGGAATTACCTGACCGCTATTTAGGGTGTCCCAAACAAATTTCTTCATTATCTCTTCTGTTGGCTCTACCCCATCAAGCTTATCAATAACATCCTGCAGCCAGCGTAAAACCTCTTGTGTGGCTAATCCATGAAGTGGTCCGGCCAAAGCATTTAAGCCTGCCGATAGTGAATAGTAAGCATCAGCTAATGTTGAAGATACAAGGTGTGTGGCATGCGCCGATGCATTACCTGATTCATGGTCAGAGTGAAGTATGAAATATAACCTTGCAAGATCGTCATAAGGAGCTTCTTGTCCCATCATGTGGGCAAAGTTGGCACCAATATCAAGTGAATAGTCAGGTGGTATCAAAGTATCGTTTTTATACTTCATCCTATAAATATACGCTGCTATTGATGGCAGTTTTGCTATAATCTGTATGGCATCGTCATACATAGGTTTCCAATAATCCAGCTTATCCATCCCTTTTTGGTACGCTTTTGTAAACTTCGATTCGCGCTGCATTGCCAAAACTGCTGTTGAGAACATTGTCATTGGATGCGTATCGCGCGGCATTTTGCGCATAAGCTCAATTACATATTGCGGTATAATTTTTTTTGTACCGAATTCGGCTCTAACAGCCTGCGACTCTTCTTTTGTGGGTATATCACCTGTTAATAATAACCACCAAAACGATTCAACGCAAGGATATTCTGCACCATTTGGTTTGGGCAGTTTTTCTAATACCTCAGGAATAGTATATCCGCGAAAGCGGATACCTTCCATAGGATCTAAGTACGAAATATCGGTAACAAGCATCCTTACGCCCCTGCCTCCGCCAATAGCCTGTCCAATTGTAACATTACCCAATTTAACATCAGAATGTTCTTTTAGCAATTTTGTTGTACGAGGACGGTGTTCCTCAATTTTTTGTGCTAATCTTTCTTTTAATAATGACATAGCTTTTATTTTTAAATGTTATTAATTAAATTTATTCAAATCACATATTCTCAATCAATGCATCGCCAAATTCACTGCATTTTAATAAAGTAGCACCTTCCATTTGTCTGTGAAAATCGTATGTTACCTGTTTTTTTGCAATTGTACGGCTTAAGCTATTAACAATTAAATCGGCGGCTTTTTGCCATCCAAGGTACTCAAACATCATAACGCCCGACAGTATTACCGAGCCCGGGTTTACCTTATCAAGATTTGCATATTTTGGCGCTGTACCGTGTGTTGCCTCAAAAATTGCATTTCCGGTAACATAATTAATATTTGCCCCGGGGGCAATTCCTATTCCGCCTACAATTGCCGCCAAAGCATCCGAAATATAATCGCCATTAAGGTTTAATGTAGCAATTACCGAGTATTCGGCCGGACGGGTTAGTATTTGCTGCAAAAAGGCATCGGCAATTACATCTTTAATAATTATTTGTTGCCCATTATTATCTATAACCTGCCATGGTCCTCCCTCGTACTCCTTTGCGCCAAATTCGTCTATTGCCAATTGGTATCCATAATCGCGAAAAGCACCTTCAGTAAATTTCATAATATTACCTTTATGCACTAATGTAACTGAAGGTTTATTATGATCAATTGCATATTGGATAGCTGCCCTTACCAAACGCTCGGTACCCTCTTTTGACACAGGTTTTACGCCAATTGAGCTGGTTTTTGGAAAACGGATATTTTTAACACCCATCTCTTCAATAAAAAATTTCTTTACCTTTTCTACCTCTTCTGTACCATTCATCCATTCAATTCCGGCATAAATATCTTCGGTATTTTCACGAAAAATAACCATATCAGTTGTAGTAGGGTCTTTTACCGGAGAAGGAACTCCTTTGAAATACTTAACCGGACGTAAACAGGTATATAAATCGAGTTTTTGACGCAATGCCACATTTAACGAGCGGATACCACCTCCGATTGGTGTTGTTAATGGTCCTTTAATAGCCACAAGGTACTTTTTTATTTCGTCAAGAGTCTCATTTGGCAACCACTCGCCTGTTTTGTTAAATGCTTTTTCTCCTGCAAATACCTCTTTCCACTCAATTTTTTTTTCTCCGTTATAAGCCTTTTTAACAGCAGCATCTAATACTTTTATTGATGCTGCCCAAATATCGGGACCGGTACCATCTCCTTCAATAAATGGTATTACAGGGTTGTTTGGTACGTTTAATTTTCCGTTTTCAATTGTAATTTTTTGTGCTGACATAATTAATATTATTTTGACTGTTTACGAATAAGGTTTAGTGCGCTACCTGCCTTAAACCACTCAATTTGTGCTTTATTATAGGTATGGTTAAGCAATATATTTTCGCTTGTACCATCGGCATGTTTTATCTTTAATTTGAATTGACTATCAGGGGTAAACTCTTTTATACCTGTCAAGTTAAAGGAATCTGTCTCTTTTATTTTATTATAGTCATCTTTGTTGTCAAAGGTAAGACCCAACATTCCCTGCTTTTTCAGGTTGGTTTCGTGAATACGGGCAAACGATTTTACCAAAACCATCTTTACCCCAAGGTTACGTGGTTCCATGGCTGCATGCTCCCTTGATGAGCCCTCACCATAATTTTCGTCGCCAACAACTATTGTTCCAATACCATCAGACTTATATTTACGTGCTGTATCGGGTACCGCAAGGTATTTATTGGTTTTAGCATATAATACACTATTGGTTTTTTCTGTAAAAGCATTAACTGCCCCAATTAGCATATTATCAGATATATTGTCTAAATGACCGCGGTATTTTAACCAAGGTCCAGCCATACTAATATGGTCGGTAGTACATTTGCCTTTTGCTTTAATTAAAAGGGCAAGGTCAAAATAGTTGTTACCATCCCACACGTTAAATGGTGTTAGCAGTTGCAGCCTTTTACTTTCAGGATTAACTGATATATTAATTGATAAACCATTATTGGGTGGTGCTAAAAAGCCGGGATCTTCCACATCAAAACCTTTAACAGGAAGCTCCTCTCCTATTGGCTCGTCAAGTTTAACTTGCTCACCCTTAGTGTTTTTAAGCGTGTCAGTTAAAGGGTTAAATAATAATGAACCTGAGATTGCAAATGCGGTAACAATTTCGGGCGATGCCACAAAACCATGAGTGTTTGGGTTGCCATCGTTACGTTTTGAAAAATTACGGTTAAACGATGTTATAATACTGTTTTTGCGGTTATTATTGTCGGTATGCCTGTTCCATTGTCCAATGCATGGACCGCAGGCGTTTGCCATAATTAAACCACCAATATTTTTAAAATCGTTAAGCAGACCATCTCTTTCGGTTGTATATCTGACAAGCTCTGAGCCGGGAGTAACAATAAACTCGCCGGCAACATCCAAGTTTTTGGCTTTTGCCTGCCTTGCAATCGACGCTGCCCGTGTTAAATCTTCGTACGATGAGTTTGTGCATGAGCCAATTAACCCTACTTCTAACTTTTCAGGGTAATCATTATCTTTAATATATTTGGCAAATTCTGATATTGGCGTTGCTGCATCGGGTGTAAATGGTCCGTTAATATAAGGCTCTAGCTCGTTTAGGTTTATTTCAATTACCTCATCATAGTATTTTTCGGGGTTTTCATGTATCTCCTTATCGGGATTCAAATACTCGGCAACACCATCGGCCAGCTTTGCCACATCTTCTCTGCCTGTTGCCCTTAAATATGCCGACATTTTTTTATCGTAACCAAATATAGAGGTTGTTGCGCCAATTTCGGCACCCATATTACAAATAGTCCCTTTTCCGGTTGCTGATATTGAATCGGCACCTTTGCCAAAATATTCCACAATAGCATCTGTGCCCCCTTTAACAGTAAGCATCCCTGCTACCTTCAAAATAATATCTTTTGGCGATGACCAACCATTAAGTTTTCCGGTAAGCTTTACTCCTATCAGTTTTGGCATTTTAAGCTCCCACGGCATGCCAACCATAACATCAACCGCATCGGCACCGCCAACACCAATTGCCACCATGCCCAAACCACCGGCATTTACAGTATGCGAATCGGTTCCTACCATCATTCCGCCCGGAAAAGCATAGTTTTCAATAATTACCTGATGAATAATACCTGCACCGGGTTTCCAAAAACCGATACCATACTTTGCCGATACCGATTGTAGAAAATCATACACTTCGTTGTTCTGTTTTAGCGCATTGCTTAAATCTTTTGAGCCTCCTGTATCAGCCTGAATAAGGTGATCGCAATGAACGGTGCTTGGCACAGCTGTTTTATTTTTGCCTGCATTCATAAACTGTAACAATGCCATTTGAGCAGTTGCATCTTGCATAGCCACCCTATCGGGATTAAACAATACATAGTCATTTCCACGCCTATAAATTGTGGTATTGGAATCTGTAGCCAAATGGGCATACAAAATTTTCTCACTTAGAGTTAAAGGTCTTTTAAGAATCTCTTTTGCCTGCTGTACCTTTTTTGGAAAGCCGACATAAAATTTCTCAATAATGGGTAAATCGAAAAGCATAAATAAAATTTTAAAAATATTTAACTTATTGTATGATATATTACTATTCTATAAGACTTAACCCAAATTATTCATGAGAATAATTGCTGTCTCCGACAACGATTAGGTCTTACACCAATTTAAATGCTCAAAATTGGGTTCGGATATGTCGGGATTAACCTCATTTACATTCATTTTTATGAAATTTGATGAATAATGCGGGTTAACAATAATTAACTTAAAAACAATAATGCTTTAATTTTGTTTTGCACTTTTGTAAATATTTTTTTTGAAATTAATTCTAAAATATAATTATATAAATAAATAATGCATATAAGTTATATATTGAAAGTAATAATACCAATATAATTATATAATATAATATTTATGGTGTAATTATTAAATAATATATAATTCAAGATTATTTAAATTTCATTATATATATCAAAGAATGTAAATATATAAATAATTTGATATGTTAAAAAGGTAATTTGTGATTTTAAATTAAATTTTATTAAAAAATAAATATATTTGGATAAATTAATTATTGTATGCAAACTATAATGTTAGTAGGAAGCGTATTGGGGATTATAAACAGTTTTGTATTGATTACAATAGTTCGTTAAATATTTACAAACTACTAATACACAATACATTGTACTTATTGTAAATAATTGTATATATTGCTAATAATTAGACCTAACAGAGCCTGTTCCGACATTTTCGGAGTTTAAAAATCTGGTTACAAATCAGTATTGAAATTAATGAGAATTAAAAATTAAGGCAATGTTGGCA
>CBDUWQ010000233.1:0-5711 GCA_965370965.1 uncultured Bacteroidales bacterium | reverse complement strand
CAAACCATTGATGTTATTTCAAATAAAACCATTGTTATTGAAAAAAAAGGTAAGGTTTGGGAAAAATTGTTAGACTATTTAGAAGGTGATAAACCGCGTAAATTGTCGCCAAGTGCTCTTACTGCATATTTGCAATGCGCGCTTAAATTTTATTTTAGGGCGGTGGCAAAAATTACCGAAGCCGATGAGGTTGACGAGGTAGTTGATGCCCGTATTTTTGGAAATATTTTTCATAAAGCAGCAGAAGAGCTTTATATACAGTTTTTTAACGATAAAAATTTGGTAACCGAAAAAATGCTTGTGCAGTTATTGAGTAATGAAAAATTTATAGACTCAGTTATATTAAATTCGTTTGCCAAAGTATTTTACGGAAATAAAACCACCAAAAAATTTCAAATTGAAGGAAAAAACAGACTTATTTTTGATGTAATAAAAAAATACCTACTGCAAATGCTCGATAAAGACAAAAGATATGCACCTTTTTCGGTAGTTGGGTTAGAGAAAGATGTTTCAACAGATATTGATATTCAGGTAAACACCAAAATATATAAAGTTAATTTGGGCGGGCAGATAGACCGTCTTGACCGTTCAGACAAAGGATTGCGGGTAATTGATTATAAAACCGGTGTCGATAAGTTGATGTTTAATGAACTGGACGATGTTTTTAATACAGAAAAGATAAAAGACACAAAAGCAATTTTTCAGACTTTTATTTACAGCTATATTTTAAGCAGAGAACTACACGACGAGACTGCTATTTTGCCTATGGTATATCAGGTAAAAGAGTTGTTTAACCCAATTGGGTCGTTTTATATATCATCAAAAAAATGCGATGCTTTTAAAACAGGCAATTTTATGCATATTAAAGCTGAGGTGGAAACTTATTTAAAAGAGATACTTGCAGGGCTTTTTAACAAAGAAAAACCCTTTACGCAAACCGATAATTTGGCAACTTGCGAATACTGTCTTTATAAAAACATGTGTGGAAGGTAGCTGAGTTGTTTGGCTTATATGCAAAGCGAGAGCGTGGCTATTAAGCAAATAATATGTTGTGTTTAACATTTTGCTTATTAGCCACGCTTTCGCTACAGACTTGGCTCAATTTAGGTTAAAACCTTTCGCCAATTTTGTTCCAGTCTAAAATTTCCCAAAAATTCTTTAGGTAATCAGGTCTTTTGTTTTGTGTATCTAAATAGTATGCGTGTTCCCAAACATCGCAAGTCATAATAGGGGTGTTTCCATCGCGTAATGGGTTGCCTGCATTGCTTTTTTGAACAATATCAAGTTTTCCATCGGTGTTTTTAACTAACCATGCCCAGCCTGCGCCAAACAGGGTTGCAGCCTTTTTGGTAAACTCTTCTTTAAATTTGTCAAACGAGCCGTATTGTGCATTTATGGCATTGGCTAAAGCACCATTAGGCATTTTTGCCCCCGATGGAGAGAATTGCATAAAATAAAATGTGTGATTCCAAACCTGAGCGCCATTATTAAAAATGCCGCCATCGGCTTCTTTAATGATAGTCTCTAAATTGGCATCTTCAAATTTAGTTCCGGGTACTAAATTATTTAAGTTTGTAACATAAGCCTGATGGTGTTTTCCGTAATGAAACTCTAAAGTTGTTTTGCTTATGTGTGGTTCAAGAGCATTTAGCTCGTACGGTAATTTTGGTAATTCAAAAGTCATTTTTTCTAAAATTTTATAGTTAATACTTTATCAAAAGTAATAGGTTTATTAATAGTAACTATAATAATCTTATCACTATTAATTATAGCAATATCGATGGCGTTTATAACCTAATATATTATACCTAAAAATCTAAAATGAAAATCTATTACAGTTCCGTATTGCACAATACTGCTACAAATGCTCACTTCAAAGTTTTTCATCGTAACAATGGCTACGCTTGCAAAACTTTTTGATGCGCTTTGCAGCATTAATACACACTACGAAACTTCATAACGATTCCATTTTAGATTTTTAGGTTATAATTTATTTGAAGATTATAGTGAATGTACATAAGCTGCAGGAGAATCCAACACCTGTATTCTATCAATACTTTCTTCTTTTATTGTGCTAACACTTAATAATTTATCAACAACATTGTCGGTCATATGAGCCGGAACACTAATAGCACTTCTAATCATATTTGTTACTGTACTTTCTTTATATGTGCGAGGTATCACTTTGGATGTTATTGCACCCGAAGCCCCAATGTCTAAGCATGTTTCTCTAAGAATATCAATTCTATCCTCATCAGAAATTATTGACACTTCACAATTATCTTGTGGCATCATTGATTTGCCAATTTTTAAATTTTCTGCGTCTGCATCAAGTCTTTTACGCCAGTTAGTATTGGTTTTTAGCTGATCAATGGCGGCAATAATTTGTTCCATACTTGCTGCATTCTTTTGTTTGCCAATTTTCATGTAAGTGTCAATTAAACCTAAAGAAACAGGCGTTTGGTATATAAAACCTTTTCCCGGTTTATCTAATCTTCCATGTTCAACTAATAATTTGATAATACTATCAGAGTCTTGCTCTGGCATTACAAGATGAACAATTTCTTTTTCTGCAGGAATAGTGATTCTAATTAATCCCAATTGATCTCTAATGTCATTTCCTGTTCCAAATGTTATTACAGGTACGCAGATACCTAAATCAAGTGCTATTTTTGCTAATTGATCTCCACTGCCTGAATCGGAAAGTACGCAAATAACATAGGATAATTTATTCAATAAATTAAATTGTAAATCATCTGATAAATATTCATTTAAAACATCCACGTCAAAATCAGGTGGTTCTTTTGAAAATTCCATTAACTCTTGAGAGAATATTGACCCAATACCTGGTTTATTAAAATTACCAATTTTAACTAAAACATTTATTATAGATTCAGAATTTTCTCTTGGCACAGTAAACCGAAATATTTTTACTGATGTATTCTCTATTTTAACAATTTCACCAGGTAATCCAAATGAACGGGCATGTATGCGTTCTCTGACAACCCTGCCAGTTTCGTCATAAACAATAACTTTCAATTTTTTAAGAAAATCTATGATTTTATCAGCTAATAATTGATTTACAATACAAGTTATACGACTAACCCTATGAGGAGTATAAATACCTTTACCCATCTGTGTTCTCCAAACAGTTCTTGAAGGAGAAAATACTTTTTCTTTTCTATTTTTTTTAATTTCACTATCCATGACTCTCTTCATTTAGTTTGTTTTCAATTGAACGCTTTTGTTTAGCATTTTTATACATTCCGTAAATTAATACTGTAATTATCGGAAAAGCTGAAGCTAAAGCTAAAATGCCAAATCCATCAGCCATATTAAGTGCGCCACCAATACTAAGACCCATTGCTAAAACCAGAGGAACAGTAACGGGACCTGTTGTAACACCACCACTATCCCATGCCATTGCAGTATAATCTTCTTTACTAAAAATAGTGAGAATAATTAATAGAACGTAAGCAGGAACTATCATCCAAATAAGAGGCAAATCGAAAAGTATTCGTGAAAAACCTAAAGTAATTCCAATTCCAACTCCAAGTGATACTATCATTACAATTTGTTTCTGTTTTATGGCTCCAACTGTTAGACTTTCAACAGTTAAGCCAAGTGCACTCAATGCTGGTTCTGCAAGAGTTGCCCCGAAGCCCATACCAAAAGCAAAAACTAACACCAGAATTAATCCTAAAATTGTAAGTTTTTTTCCAAATAATGGCTCCTGTGAAATAATATGATTATACTGTTTTGACTGAGCATTATAATTATCTTCAATAAACTCAATGCGATTTATTTCATCATTACTCACAATCATGTTAAAGTATTTTTTTGTTGTCCCATCTTGAGCAATTCCTTGAAATAATAGTGATGTGTCAAAATTATTGATTTTAATACGTTCAATAAATTTATCTTCTTTTGCAAAAGCTCTAGGTAACTCACCTCCAACTTCTCCTCCTAATGAAGCCAAACCTAACCTAATTCCTGAAGTTAAAAGTATCATTCCAACTAAAGTAAAAATTATTCCAATTGCTACCTCGTCTTTGTATCTGATTTTTTCTTTTAAGAACGGTATTAAGACAATTAACAATAATAATGAAAGAGGAATAACGGCTCTGATTCCACCAATAGCTTCTTCTTTCATAACATCACCAAAAGAGGATGAGGCTGAATTTTCATCACTCATGCCTACATCAGGAAACATATTCCTTTCACTATCGGATGCTTTATTAATTAACCAACTAGACAATGAAATATCGCCAATTATTTTTTTTGCATCATCACTATTCTGTAGAGATAAAAGTGCTAAATTGTATAATTCATTATCTTCATAAAATGAAATTCTTCCTACATCGCTGGCATGTGTAAAAGCATGGCTTTGTAATTTTTCTTCATTTTCAAAAACAAGTAAAGCCTTTTCTCTATTTTCAATTGAAAAAAAAGTTTTTTCATTTACTGGATCCGGAGTAGTGCTATTAAAGAAAAGACCAAGAGAAAATACAGCCAATATTGGAAAAGCTGATGCTAATAAAATAATGCCAAAACCGCCGCTAGAACCCGTACCTTTATTTGATGAACGTGAAACTCCAATACCAAGAGCCAATACCAAAGGGACGGTTACTGCTCCTGTTGTTACAGCTCCACAATCCCAAGCTAAACCAATAATTTTACTGAGATTAGCATCATAGTATGCAAAAATAGATAGAACTAGTAAAACAGGAATTATTATATATATAAATGGTTTTATTGACCAGTTAAAATAAAATCTAAACATACCTAAAGCTACAGCAATTCCAACACCAACACCAACTGAAAGAATAAGCCAGCTAGCATAAGTATTTAATAGCATAAACAATAAAGGAGAATCCCATGCTGTAATGCTAGAGCCTGCCGCACGCAATGCGCTAATTGCTGGTTCAGCAAGTGTTGCACCAAACCCTAAAATAAGTCCGAAAGTGGCAATAACAATAATGCCAACTCGTTGAGGCATTTTTATACCTACACGCTCGCCTAATGGCATTAAGCCAAGAATAAGCCCTTCAAGAAAAAATGCAAGACCAAAAACTACAAGAGCAATTCCGCCTGAAGTTCCTAATGCATTAGCTAAGGGAACACTTAAAATTAAAGTTTGAAAAACAACTAAATACAAAATAATAAAAGCAACTGATTTAATTTGTTCCTTAATTCTTATCCAAGCATATCTCAATAACATTGATGCTGCTTCTCCCAAAGGTATTTTTAAACGTTTTTTCATATTTTAAATTTTAATCAGGTATAAATCTATTTCTTTTTTTTTTTAAAAACTATTTTATACTCAATTTTAAGTTTATTGGCAAATATTGAAAAATATAAATTAACTTTTTATAATGGAAAGTTTTGTAGAGGTTATTCTAATGTTGTTTTATACAGTTACAATTGTGTAAAAATTGATATGATAAGCTTTTAACTTTGATTATAACTAGTGGTTTTAATACAACAATGCTTACCTACAAGCATCCATTGGATAAAGTTTTGGTCATTTCAGACTTAGTGGGGTTGGTTGATATCATGGATGTTCGCCATTTATATAGGCGTTGAACATCAATACCCAACTCGTTTGCCAACTCTTTAATATTATCTCTTTGATAACTTAATGAAACAGCCTTTTCTTTAACCTGAATAATTCATAAACCATCAAAAAACACTTTTTTTAGTTTTTTTGA
>CBDUWQ010000232.1:0-5768 GCA_965370965.1 uncultured Bacteroidales bacterium | reverse complement strand
CTTTTTTCGTTAGGCAATATTCATATTCACACCCTGTTTATAAGCTTTATATCGTTTACCGGTTTATGGGGGATTTATAAATTATTTGAACATAAATTGCTTGATAAAAATTCTTATATGAACAATAATAATCAAAAATGGCTACTAATTACAGTTGTTTTCTTTTTCCCATCTGTCTATTTTTGGACATCGGGTATATTAAAAGAGGGGATTTTAATGTTTGCCTTTGGTATGCTTATGTACCATTTTTATTATCTGCTTAAAGACAAACAAAAAGCAAAACACATTATTTGGATAAGTATTGCAGTGCCACTTTTAATAATATCAAAATTTTATATTTTGGTTGCAGCGTTGCCCGGACTTCTGTTTTATGCGATTATAGAACTTTTTGGTAAAAAATATTTTGCACTTAAATTAATAGCAGTATTGCTGCTGTTTTTTATACTTAGCTGGTTTTCAGAACCTATAATAGGTGTCAGTTTTCCGGAAATTTTGGCAAATAAGCAAAATGATTTTGTTGCTTTTACTGATAGTTTAAAATATGTGGGGAGCAAAATTGAGATACCCATGCTTGAGCCAAGCCTGAAAAATATTTTAATCAATAGTCCTGGTGCATTATTCAGGACACTATTCCGTCCATCGGTATTTGAAATAACCAATTTAATGAGTTTTATGGCTGCAATTGAAAATTTGGCAATTGCCCTTTCAATAATAATTATGATGTTTTTTTTTACAACCAAAAACATAAAAAACCCATGGCTGTGGTTTTGTATTTTATTTGTTGGTATTTTATTTACCCTAAGCGGGTTAACAACACCTGTACTTGGAGCTTTGGTTCGTTATAAAGCCCCTGCCCTGCCCTTTTTTGGTATTGCTGTTATGTATTTGGTTGATTTTAAAAAGATTGACCTTTTTATTAAAAAAGTTGCACATAATAAAAAACAGTTTTCACAAAAACCTATTATATAACCTCAATAAAACCTTACTCTTTTATAAAAAACATAGTAGTTTTGTTATTTAGTATCTACAAATACTATTTACTCAAAAATAAGAATATGAATAAAATTGCATTGGTTACAGGAGCAACATCAGGCATTGGTATGGCTACAGCAAAAATATTGGCAAATAATAGTTTTGATATTATTATTACCGGAAGACGCGATGACAGGCTGGGTAATTTAGCTACCGAAATTATAGATAAAATTGGTGTTGAATGCTATTCGCTATGTTTTGATATTAGAAACGAAAATGATACCGAAGCTGCCTTTTACAGCTTACCAAAAAAATGGCAAAATATTGATTTATTGGTAAACAATGCCGGTCTTGCTGCTGGTCTTAGCCCTATACACAAAGGCGACACCAATGATTGGATGCAAATGATAGATACCAATATTAAAGGACTGCTGTTTATTACAAAAATTGTATCGCAAATAATGGTTAAAAACAAAAAAGGTCAAATTATTAATGTTGGCTCAATAGCCGGCAAAGAGACATACGCCAATGGTACGGTTTATTGCAGTACCAAGCATGCTGTTGAAGCTATTACTAAAGGCATGCGGATTGACCTTAATCCTTATGGAATAAAAGTGGGTTCAGTTTGTCCGGGAGCTGTTGAAACCGAATTTTCTGTTGTGCGATTAAAAGACAGCGATGCAAATAAAAAAGTGTATGCAGGTTTTTCGCCTTTACAAGCTAATGATATTGCAGAAGCTATTCTATTTATGGCAACGCGCCCTGCACATGTAAATATTGGCGATATATTAATTTTACCAACGGCTCAGGCAAGTGCTACGGTTATCAATAGGGAGTGATTGTTTAATTGATAAATTGTTGCATTGTTAAACACTATTTGAGCTATTAGGTTCTATTGTATCAAGCTATAGACTTAACAGATCCAACGCCGACACTCACGGCATTTCACTTAATGAAGTGCATACAATTTACATCCAACAACCTGTTAATTAGCGAAAAAAACTGTTAGGTTTGCGAGTTTAAGGGAATAATACCAATTATAAAATAATAACAAATCAAATATTTAACAAAGGTTTGTCCTCATAAAAGACCATATTTACAGGCACTAAAACAAAGGGTTAGAAAACCAGTAAGTTCATTCAAGTCATTATCAATCTCCGACAAGTGGCAAAACAGCATTGATAAAACAACTATTACTTCACTATAATATGCTTGCCTTTTTTGTGCTCTGATAAATAACCTATTGAACCATTAAAAAGCCCCTTTTTTGCCAACAGTTGTTCAACTTTTTCAGTAGCCTCATCAGTAACAGCTATTAGTAACCCCCCGCTGGTTTGCGCATCGCAAAGTACCAACCGCATTGCCTCATCTGGCAGATTTACTTTATATCCGTAACTATCCCAATTACGTCCGGTACCACCGGGTACGCAGCCGGCAGCAATATAATCCAATACAGGTTTAAAAACAGGAACTTTATTGTATTCAACAACTGCCTGCACATTGCTACCCTCACAAATTTCGAGCAGATGCCCCAACAAGCCAAAGCCTGTTACATCGGTAATAGCAGTAACACCTTCAATTTCTGACAGTTGCTGCCCAACGTCATTAAGCTTCATCATTGAATCGGGTGCAATGTTTTCATGTTCGGACTTTAATTTGCCATTTTTTTGGGCAGTTGCCAACACCCCAACACCAAGCGGTTTTGTTAAATATAAACGGCTGCCTATTTTGGCTTTATCGTTACGTTTTAACTTACTAAGCTTAATAATACCTGTAACTGCCAACCCAAATAGCGGTTCGGGGTTGTCAATACTATGCCCGCCTGCCAATGGTATTCCTGCTTTACTACAAATATCACGCCCCCCCTCAATAACTTGATTGGCTACCTCAGCCGGAATTTTATTTATTGGCCAGCCCAAAATAGCAATTGCCATAAGTGGTTTGCCGCCCATTGCATAAATATCACTAATAGCGTTAGCAGCAGCTATTTTTCCAAATTTAAAAGGGTCGTCAACTATTGGTAAAAAAAAGTCGGTGGTGCTAATAATGCCCATACCGTTACCAATATCATAAACCGCAGCATCGTCGCGGGTATCGTTACCTACAATTAATTTATTTGTATCAATTTGCGGTATGCCTGTTTTAAGTATTGTAGTTAACTCCTTGGGCGATATTTTGCAGCCACACCCTGCTCCATGGCTATATTTGGTCATTTTTATATCTATTGGCATATTTTTTTATTGGTTATGCGAATGTACATGTATGTTTCAAGATGTTAGTTTTCTAAATCGATAAATAATAAGATACCATTCTTTTAATTACTCTGTTAGTGCTTTTGCGCTTATATCAGCATCAACCAAACTTAACGGTATTCTTACTATTTTTGACTGCTCTCTGGTTTCAAGTCCGGTTAAATATGCTTTGTCGTAATATTTTAGCGTAATTTCGGCAACTCTCATTAAATTACCACTATTTAGCGCATCAATGGCAAATTTTGCCTTATCGTATCCAAGCCTTTTGGTGATTTTCATGATGCTCTCTTTTAATTTTTCTGTATCAAATAATCCATATGTGAGCACCAAGTATTTTGCCCTCTCTTTAACGGGTATATCAATAAAATAAACCATATGCTCGCGCATCTGCAAAAACAATGGTTTCGGAATTATCACTTTACCGATATTCAGGCTTTCATCTTCAAGCCATATGGATTTATTTAGGTTTAATTTGTGCATATCAAAAAACAGTTTGTTTTCGAAATGCTCGGTAGTGGGTTGCTCCTTTTCGCCAATTGCACCAAACGCCGAACCCTTATGATGAGCCAGCCCCTCTAAGTCAATTACTTGTTCTCCTTGCTTTTTTAATACTTTTAAAACATCAGTTTTACCGCTGCCCGTATAGCCCCCAAGTATTTTTAGATTAAATTTTTGCTCAAAAAACGAAAGCACAAAATGCCTAAAAGCCTTGTATCCCTTTTCAATTATATAAATTTTATCAAATCCATTTTCATGCAAATGCTCGGCAAAAGCTTGGCTGCGCATTCCACCACGCCAGCAATGTACAGCAATTGTACTATTTTTAGCAACTTTTTTTGATGCATCAATAAAATAATTAAGCTTTGGCTTTACAAATGTATAGCCCAAATCGATTGCTGCCTGTTTCGACTTTTTTTTATAAACAGTTCCAACCTCGGCACGCTCATGGTTTGAGAATAGAGCAATATTTATCGCATTGGGTATATGCCCCTTTAAAAATTCGGCTGGTGTGCGGACATCAATAATTGGAATATTGCTATAATTTTTAATATACTCCTCTATTGTAACTCTTTCTATCATTAATATATACTGTTTTATGTATCAATTAGATGCTATTATCTATCCCCTATTTAGAGTTTGTCTATAAAGTCGATATATTCTCAGAATTGCGTTTTGTGCAACATTTTATTTTCAATATAACTTAACTAATGCAGAACGCTAAAATCTCTACTAATACTCAATCCCACGGCGTTGCCATGGGCTATAATCTTATGCCCCCGAATCAAGTTCGGGGCAGCTCTTTCAGGGCGGTTTTTATTCCGATTAATAATAAATACGCACTTTCTATTTTAACCACTTGACTTTATGGACAAGCTCTATTTAAAGCATCTTCAATTAGCAATGTATAAAAGTTGGTTATGCTCATATCATACGCCTCAACCTGTTGTGGTAAAATTGATTCGGCACTCATGCCGGGAACCGTATTTGCCTCAATAAAATAAAAATTATTGTCTTTTAACAGATAGTCGATACGGACAGCGCCATTGCAGTTTAATAGTTTATAAATATCGTATGACAGTTCCTGACACTCTTCGGTTTGGTTATCTGGCAGCCTTGCCGGGGTAATCTCATCGGAAAAACCATTATATTTTGCATCGTAATCAAAATACTCTGTTTTGCTTACAATTTCGGTTATGGGCAAAACCATATTTTCATTTTTTGATACAAAAACCCCACACGTAAACTCTTGTCCATCAATAAATTGCTCAATAATAACCTCGTTGTCTTCTAAAAATGCCTTATTAATGGCTGCCATTAGCTGTTTTACCTCTTTTACTTTTGTAATTCCAAAACTTGAGCCGCCACTGTTTGGTTTAACAAAAACCGGTAAACCTAAACTCTCAAGTATTTCTGTCTCAGAAAAATCATCAGCTTTTCGCAATAACACCGATTTAGCCGAAAGCACACCAAAATCTTTTAAATAAGCTTTAGTAGCATATTTGTTAAATGTTAATGCCGACACAAACGAGTTACTTGTTGTAACAGGTACATTCAGCATTTCAAAATACGATTGCAGTTTACCGTCCTCGCCTGGTGTACCATGTATTGCCATAAAAACCACATCAATTTTAATTTTAACATCATTTAAAATAAAGCTGAAATCGTTTTTATCTATTGGTAAATCGCCATTGTGGGTTTTAACAAACCAACCTGTTTTACTGATTACAACGGTAAAAACCTTAAATTTTGTTGCATCAATAACCTGTACAATCTGATTGGCACTTTTTATTGACACAACTTCTTCTTTTGAGTATCCACCACATACTACTGCTACATTTTTTATTGACATGTTTGCTAGTTTTTCTTACCCGCTAGTGAATTATTTTGCCCACTAATTAGTGCTTGCAAGAAAACTCTACAAAATTAGAAATGTTTCTTTTGGCGATATTTTCATTTTTCTCAACAAGTTGATACTCAGGCATCAACTTATCTCAAAAAATAAAAATCTCATCCAAAATATTCCATTTCGTAAAAATTGACAGT
>CBDUWQ010000231.1:0-5773 GCA_965370965.1 uncultured Bacteroidales bacterium | reverse complement strand
TTCAAAAAGTTTATGAATTATTCAGGCTAAAATACTTTATTATTTCAACACGTCTATTTTTATATAAAGCATTATCATTTCCGCTTGTATCTATCGGATATTTGTTTCCCGCTCCAATAATTATAATTTTATTTCGGTCAATATATTTTTTAGATTGTATATAATCTGCAATAGAATTAGCTCTATTAAAAGATAATTCATCATTATATTCGTCAGTTCCTATTTTATCAGCATGCCCTATTATTTTGATTGAGTCTATGTTAAATTTATTAGCAATAAAAATAGAATCCACTTTTAAAGTAAGTGTTTTAGAGGGAGTATAACTATCAAAGTTAAAAACCATATTATCAAATATTACTGAAGTATCTGTTACTTGGAATAGATTATATATATTAGAATCTGGCAGAATATTTTCTGATTGAAAACTATTCAAAAAGTCATTTGGTACAGGATGCCTAAAGTTTTGAATGAAATTTTTTTCTTTTACACTTTGAAAAGAATCATTATTCAACATCGTTTCTATTGGGGTTAAACTAACACCGTCAAAATCTTATAACTAAAGCTAATGAACTACGCCGCTACAGAGCATTTTTAAAAAAGTATAATGTAGATTATAATGAAAAATATGTTTGGAATTAGATATAAATATTTCACCCTTTCAGGGCTTTGGTTTGAGTTGTAGTAAATTACACAGGGCGTTGCGCTGTGTTTATGGTAACGCTCTTTCAGAGCTTTTATACATTATAGAATTTATGTGGTATTAAGTAAAATTAAAAATGAGTTTACGAATGTGTTTATACCCATCCGCTTATTGACATTTTTTTGCCTTTTATTTTTTTGTTTCGGTATAGAATATTGAACGAGAGATATTTTGTCCATTTCTAAAATAGAAAGTTCCGTACGAGTATTTAACCTCAATATACTCTTTTGCAATGCCACCCCTATTTACAATAACCCTTTTAATTTTTTTGTTCTTCTTTTCATAGTTTTCAATGGTAATACCTTCGGGGTATATTTTTGCAAGGTCATTTAAAAATCCCTGATTACGTTTTTCACCGCTATAATCAAAATCTCCTTTAAATGAGCTTTGTGAGGCAGCCAATTCAGCTAGTTTACGCTTTTTTTCTTCAGCAGCTACAAGTGCTTTTAGCTCTTGTATTTTTCTTTCACAAACTTCAATTTGATCTACCGGATATTTTTTATTGGTTTTTAATGCTCCTGCACTTTTGTATAAAGCAATTGCAGTAGAATAGTTTTTTGTTTTAAAAGTTGCATCGGCTTGCTTAATAAACTTATTGTAATCGGCATCTGTTTTAGCCAGTTTTTGTTTAGCAAGCCTGTCTTTTTCAATTAAATTATCAATTTCAACAAGCTTAGCCCTTGCAGCGGCAACGTTATGCTTTGTATTAAGTGCAATGGTATATTGCTGTTTGGCATCAATATATTTTTTTGTGTTTTTAAGTTTATCGCCAAGCATCATCGCATTATTATAATCTGCTTCAATTTTAGCAGCATTATTTTTTAAAATTTGTTTTATTTTCACAATTTGCTTGTCGGGGAAAGTCTCATTGCTCTTAATAAACTTAGCATCCATATAAGCCGAAATTGCTCCTTCATAATTCTTTGAGTCAAACAATTTATCAGCCTCCTCAATTTTTTCGTTATAAGCTTTTGTTATAGTGGCAAGTTCTGCCTTACGTTTTGCAGCATTGGCTATTAAAACATCAATTTTTACTATTTGGTTTTTAGGATATACCTCATTTGGTAATAATAACCCGGCTTGTTGATAATTTGTTTTTGCCTCTTTATAGTTTTTTTGGCTAAACAGCTTATTGGCATTAGCAATTAAGCCTTTATACTGCTCCTGCTTTTTGGCATTTGCACTTAAAATAGTTTGAATTTCGTTTATTTTTTGTTTTGGCAAAACCTCATTAGGCATTAATTGCGATGCTTGTTTGTATGCAGTTAGTGCCCCTGTGAAGTTTTTGTTACTTAGTAAGCTTGCTCCTTCGGCAATTTTTTGGTTATATGACCTCTGCTTTGATGCAAGTGCTGCTGTAATATTATCAATTTCGGCAATACGCTGTTTTGGATACATTTCGTTGGGTTTATACAACGATGCTTGCGAGTAGCTGTTTTTTGCCTGCTGATACTTTTTTTGGTCAAAATTTAAGTCGGCATTTGTAATAAGCGATTTGTATTGCAATTCAATTTTTTCGCGTTCACTTGCCAAACGTGCCTGCTCAGCCAATAGTTTATTAATTTCGGCAATACGTTGTTTTGGGTAAGCCTCATTTTGCTTTATGGCACTTGCTGCTTGGTACTGACCTTTGGCCTGCTCAAGCTTGTTGCTGCTAAATGCAGCATCAGCCAACTTTATAAAATCAACATAAGCAGTTTCGTTTTTGCGCAATTTTTCCAACAATGTATTTATCTCAATAATTTTTCCTTTAGGATACTGTTCGTTTGGTTTAATATCCGATGCGGTACTATATGATGCAAGTGCTTCGCCATACGATTTTGAAGTAAACAATCTATCTGCTGTAGCAATAGACTCTTTGTATCTCCTCTCTTTATCGGCAATACCGCTCAATAGGTTGTCAATTTCAACAACTTTTTGTTTTGGATACATTTCATTGGGTAAAAATGCTGATGCTTTTTGATACAAAGCTTTGGATTGTACATAAGATTTATTATTGAACTGTGCATCGGCTTGAGCAATTAAATTGTCATACTGCTTTTTGTTTTGCGCATATTTTGCTTTTGCAGCCATCATTTCTGCCAACAACACATCAATTTCAGCAATTTTTTGCTTTGGATAAGCTTCGTTAGGTTTTATTTGTAAAGCATTATTATATGTAGCCTTTGCATCATTATACTTTTTGTTTATAAAATGCCTGTCGGCAGTAGCTATTGCAGCTAAATACTTATCGTTTAACAAATTTTGCGATGCCAATATTTGATTAATTTCAGTAATACGCTTTTGCGGATACTCCTCATTAGGTTTTATGTTAAGGGCATTGGTGTATGTTGTTTTGGCATCAATATACTTTTTATTATTAAAATGCCCGTCGGCTGTGGCTATAATGGCATAATACCTATTATTTGCATCTTTTTGTTCGTTCAATAGTTTATCAATTTCGGCTATTTTTTGTTTTGGGTAAGCTTCCTCTTTTTTTATTAACGATGCATTTGTATATGCAGCCCTTGCCTCAACATATTTTTTATTTATAAAATGCTGGTCGGCAGCAGCAATAATAGCATTATACCTGTTGTCAATAACTTTTTGTTCGTTCAATAATTTATTAATTTCGGCTATTCGTTGTTTGGGATATTCCTTATTTGGTTTTACAGCTAATGCCTGTGTATATGAATTTTTTGATTCTTGATATTTCTTTTCATTAAAAAAGGCATTGGCTTTTGCAATTGCTTCATTATAAGCTTTATCTCTTGCTGCCTGTTGCTCATTAGCATTTTTCAGAGACAGTAATTTGTTTTCAATCTCGTTAATCCTTGTTTGCGGATACTGTTCATTTGGGAATATTGTTAAAGCAAGTTGGTAATCAATTTTAGCCTCGTTCCACTTCTCAATATTAAAATTATTATCGGCACGAGCAATTGCTAAATCGTAATTGTGCTTTTTCTTTGCAAGTGCATTTAAAATGTCATCAATTTCTATAATCCGTTGTTTCGGATATGTCTCATTGCTTTTTAATGTTAATGATTCAGAATATTTTGTTTTTGCTAAATCGTACTCCTTTTTGTTAAAAGATGCATCGGCAAGTGCAATTAAACGCAAATAATTACCGTCAATATCTTTTTTCTGTTGTTGTGCAAGCTGTAGCAACAGGGCATTTATCTCTTTAATTTTTGAAGCAGGGTAAGTTTCATTTGGTTTAATACTTAACGCCTGTTGATAATTGTTTTTGGCAGATTGGTACTCTTTACTTTCAAATGATTTATCGGCAACAGCAATAAAACCATTATACTTTTCATCAAATGATTTATTGCGCGCTAAAATATTATCAATCTCAGAAATTCTTGTTTTTGGGTATGTTTCAGCAGGTTTAATTAGTAATGCTTTTTTATAATTGCTGCGCGATATTATGTAGTCTTTACCAGTAAAGCCTTTATCGGCTAAAGCAATTGCTGCTTTATATTGTTTCTCAATCTCATCTTTCGATTTATTATCTTTAGCTAGTTGGGCTATCAATACATTTAATTCAACCAGTTTGTCTTTTGGGTATTGCTCTTTTGGCTTAATATTTAAAGCTTCGGTAAATTTTGAAACGGCATTTTCATATTGTTTTGAAACAAAAAGCCTGTCGCCGGCAGCAATTGCTTCGGCATAAGCCTTTTCTTTTGCTTGTTGCTCGCTAAGCAGTAAATCGGAATCGTTAAGTATCTTGTCAATCAAAGCCAACTGATCCTCAGGATAAGGATTATTTAAATAGTTAAGGGCACGTTTATAATACTTTTTTGCATTTGGGTAATCTGTTGATTTGAAGTATTTATCAGCTTCAGCAATATTTTCAGCATAATTTTTTTGAGCATTTTTATCTTGTTGAATTATTTTCCCTATCATCACAAGTTGATCATCGGGGTATGTCTCATAAGGGTCTAAATCAATAGCTTTATCGTATAACTCTACCGATAAGTCATAGTCTTTATTATTAAATGCAGCATCGGCTTGTGCAATTATCTTTTTATATGCCTGTTTGCGGGCTTTTTCATATTGCCTCATTAAAGCTTCAAGCTTTTTTAACATATTAAAAGTATATGCTTCATTATAATCAAATTCGCCAACTTTTTCAACATACATTATTTTTCCAATGGGTTTATCTAAAAGCGAGGCATCAAAACCATCAATAACAGGAATCATTGTTATTACAAATTTATAATTCCAAATACCAACCTCATCTTTTGGTATCCTTGTATTAAACTCAAGCTTTTTTGAGTAATAACCTTGTTTGGCTACAACAATTTCGTATTTTCCATTTAAACCAATTGAAAACTCAAACCTACCTTTATAATCTGAGTTAAATGTTTTATCCTTAACGCCATTTTTATATATTATTAGTTTAGCACCCTCCAAGCCTGTTCTTTCAACCTTAACAGACCCCTTTATACCAAGTGAACCTTGATCGGATTGTGCAAAACTACCGTTAATTGATATATATAATATAACTATTAAAATGGAGATTAAATACCTATTCATATACTTTTTCATGTTAAAAAATTACGGCAATTTAACTAAAATTGCTCATTTTCTGAAAAAATGCATACAATTTCATTTTTTTTTCAATATTAATACAACTAAATGCTGTTTAAGTTTGTTATTAAATATATAACCCTAAAAATATAAAATGAAAATATATTGTAATTTCATTTTATATTTTTAGGTATGAATTTTTGTTTAACTTTTAAATTTTATACAGTATGACAGATATCTTTGAAAAACGTAAAAAAAACAAAAAGATAGAAATCGCCGAGCGTAAAGTTGAAAAGGCTTGGGTTAGGGCTAGTAAAATTAGTAATAGAATTAAAAATGCAACTAAAAAAAATGACAAAGCTGTTAAAACTGAACTTAAGATAAAGCTTCAGAATGCTTTTAAACGATTAAAACGGAATAAAAAAGAGTTAACAAGGTATGAGAAAAAAGTTTCATAAAACCAAGGGCTGCATTGCAGCCCTTTTATTTTAGGGTTATAATCTTAATCTTTAACCTGAATAATTCATAAACTTTTTGAAAAAGCAGTTAACATATTGATTA
>CBDUWQ010000230.1:0-5775 GCA_965370965.1 uncultured Bacteroidales bacterium | reverse complement strand
CTTATTACCAACTATATGATATGATGCTATGAATTCAAAAGTACACCAACTAGACCAAATTGCCATATCGGTAAAATCGCATATACTATTAAAACAACTGTTAAAAGAGAATTTTGTATTGGAGGAGGTTATGCGCAATGCAAAAAACCCGACCGAGGCATTGGTAGGAGTTAGAAACTGGGTTACTACAGCACTCAAAAAAAACAGCCATGCTTACAGTTTTTATAAAAATGAAAGCAAAGGCCGTAAAGCATTTGAAAAACTTACATGGATTGATTTTGCTGCTATCAGAATACTTGATTATATTGATAATGCCGGACGTGAATTTAGTGATCTAAACCTGCGTGGAGAAACTGCCGTAAGCAATCCTATTAAATTAATATGGCTTGCCGTTACATATGGAACAGGTGGTGCAAAACCATCTTTTTTTAGCGATATGCTATTTTTATTTAGGCAATTTAGCGGAGTTTATAAACACAAAACACCAACTGTTAAACTGGTTGAAGAGTGGATGGATAGGTGGAGTACCGGTCTTGACCCCCGTATTACCGAACTTAGAGAAGAAAACAGAGAACGAATTATTAAAATACTAATTAAAAAAATTGATAGTAATGAAATTATAAGCAAAAAATATATTTTTAAACCAAATTTAAGTAACGAACAAAAATATCTAAAAATGCTTGAATGGTGGGACGACTATAAGTTTCATTTAAGTTTTGCTGTTAAATCGCCCGATTTATTAAACGAGCTATTGGGCAATTCGCTCGACCCCGATACCATGAAGCTGCTATACCAAGCTAAAAAGCAAGGTATTCCTTTTTTTGTTAATCCATACTACTTATCGCTGCTACATGTTCGTGTTCCGTATTTTGCAATTGGTGCCGATTTAGCAATTAGGCATTATGTAATATATAGCCAACAGCTAATTAACGAATATGGCAATATTGTGGCATGGGAGAAAGAGGATATTGTAGAGCCCGGCAAGCCAAATGCCGCTGGTTGGATACTCCCCTCACACCATAATGTGCACCGCCGTTATCCCGAAGTTGCCATTCTAATTCCTGATACCATGGGGCGTGCTTGTGGTGGACTATGTGCATCGTGCCAACGGATGTATGATTTTCAAAGAGGAAACCTAAATTTTAATCTTGATAAACTTAAACCCAAAGAGACATGGAATGAAAAACTATCACGGTTACTGGAATACTTTGAGAAAGATTCTCAATTGCGTGATATTCTTATTACCGGCGGCGATGCTTTTATGAGTTCAGATAAATCGATGAAAAATATATTAGATGCTGTTTATAAAATGATTGAACGGAAAATAGAAGCTAATAAACAGAGGAAAGACGGAGAGAAATATGCCGAGATTTTACGAATACGCTTAGGAACACGCTTACCTGTATATTTGCCTCAAAGGGTAACTATTGGTTTAGCTGATATACTTAAAGAGTTTAAACACAAGGCAGCAAAACTTGGAGTAAAACAGTTTATTATTCAAACACATTTCGAATCGCCTATGGAGGTAACTCCTGAATCGCGCGAAGCAATAAGGTTACTAAACAATGTCGGTTGGACAGTTACCAACCAGTTAGTTTTCACATCGGCAGCATCGCGGAGGGGGCACTCATCAAAACTACGAAAAACACTAAACGAGATTGGCATTTTAAACTACTACACTTTTAGTGTAAAGGGATACATGGAGAACAGTTTTAATTTTGCCACAAATGAGCGTGCTGTTCAAGAGCAAATAGAAGAGAAAATAATAGGACAGATTCCTAAAAAATATTTTAATGAGATACGTGAATTTCCTAATAATGCAGAAATATTAACCGATAATATCCGCAACTTAATGCAAAAATCGAAATTACCATTTTTAGGAACAGATAGAAATGTATTAAACCTGCCGGGCGTAGGCAAAAGCCTAACATTCAGAACTATAGGGATAACACGCTATGGCAGAAGAATTTTGGAGTTTGAACTTGATAATACAAGACCCCATAGCCCTGCAATGCACAATATGGACAAAGTTATAATTATTGAATCAAAATCAATTAGTGAATACTTGCATCAATTGGAAGATATGGGCGAAAAACCATCTGATTATGAAAGTATTTGGGGCTACTCCATTGGAGAAACCGAACCCCGAATGTCTATTTATGAGTATCCTGAATATGATTACAAAGTTACCAACGAATTTACAAATTTAGGGTTTACTAAAAAATAACTTCTTATTTGTATAAACCTTATTAAATCATAGCTGTGTTTTTAAATTGAAATTTAGTTTGTCTTCAACTTGTATTTTTGTCGTTTTACCCATTATTCTAAATATTTTTTTAGGCTTTCAGCCTGATTTTAATACCGATTGTGAAGCAAATTTGTCTATATATTTCATTAGCAAACCCTTACCGCTAAGTGACACGTAGTGATAGCCAGCTACTACCAAAACCTTTGCTATAAGCAAAAAGTTTTGATAAATAAAAAACCACTTCTTAAAAATAGAAGTGGTTTTTATAAGTAGTAGTTTTGCAATAAAATAGCTTACTGCCTTATAGTTATACCTATTTTTTTAGTCGTTTAGGACCGGCTTTTACTATCTCATTAGGTATTCCGTCTGAAAACAGTTTAAAATTCTCAATATATCTTGATACCAGCGCATCATACTTTTTCCAGTAATCATCTTTATTGCCCCATGCGTTTGATGGTTCAAAAACATCATCGGGTACACCAGGACAAGAATTTGGGATATTAAAGCCAAATAATTTGTCTTTTCTGAATTCAATTTTATCTAATTTCCCTGTCATGGCAGCCGACAACATATTTCTGGTATGCCTTATTGATATGCGTTTTCCTACACCAAATTTTCCGCCTACCCAGCCTGTATTAACAAGCCAAATATTTGCATTTGAAAGCTGTGCTTTTTGTCTTAGCAGTTTGGCATAAAAGTAGGGGTGATGTACCATAAATGGAGCACCAAAACAAGCCGAGAAGGTTATTTCGGGCTCAATACCCAACCCTAACTCTGTACCTGCAATTTTTGAGGTGTAACCGCTAATAAAATGGTAAATAGCCTGATTCATATCCAGCTTTGCAATGGGAGGCATTACACCTTGTGCATCGGCTGTTAAAAAGATAATATTTTTGGGCTGTGTTTTTGCCAACATTTCAGGAACCGCATTTGGTATAAACCCTAATGGGTACGATAGGCGCGTATTTTCTGTAATTTCCTCATCGTCTAAGTCAATCTGCCTTGATGCAGGATCAAAAATCACATTCTCTAAAATGGTGCCAAACTGGTGTGTACATGCATGAATCTCCGGTTCAGCCTCTTCCGATAAACGGATAGCCTTGGCATAACAACCGGCCTCATAATTAAATACGCCGCTATTGCTCCAACCATGCTCATCGTCACCAATTAAATATCTGTCGGGGTCGGCCGATAGTGTTGTTTTACCTGTACCCGAAAGCCCAAAAAACAGTGCCACATCTCCTTTTTTGCCAACATTGGCTGAGCAGTGCATCGACATTACATCCTCCAAAGGCATAAGGTAATTCATAATGGTGAAAATAGATTTCTTTATTTCACCTGCATATTCGCTATTTGCAATAATTGCCAATTTTTTACCAAAATCAATAATAATGGCTGTTTCACTATTTGTGCCATCAATCCTTGGGTCTAATTTAAATGATGATGACACCATTACTGTAAAATCGGGAACATATTGTTTCAGTTTTGCCAAATCAGTCTCATTTATCAGCATGTTTTTTGCAAACAAGCTTTGCCATGCTTTATCTGCAATAACCCTAACAGGCAGTCTGTAGTCTTTATCTGCACCTGCATACACGTCTTGTACAAAAAGCTCCTCGCCTTGCCAAAACGATTGCAGCCTTGCAAAAATGCCGTTAAACTTTTCCGATGTCATTGGTCGGTTGTACTCTCCCCAATCAATATTATTCACCGAGCTTTCCTCTTGAACAAAGTATTTGTCATTTGCTGCACGTGCTGTCCATTTTCCGGTATATACCTGAAGAGCGCCACCATTAACAATTTTACCTTCGTTTCTAAAAACAGCCTCTTCGTATAGTGCTGCTGTCGGTAAATTCCAATATACCCGCTCTAAGTGTACCAAACCATGGTTTTCTAGTCCAAACTCCGACTTTAAATCACCTGCTGTATCTTGTGCGGGGGTTTTAAATTTTAAATATTTCATTTGTTTTAGTATTTATTACCATTAAGAAGTTAAGAATAGTTAAAATTAATTTTTCTTAATGTCTATAATGGTTTTATTCATCAGTTTTATTGAATTAATTAATAGAATGTAAACATCCTATTTCCAGTCTCTTACCAATTTACGTTCACCAATAAAAAGTTCATTTGGCGAGTTGGGGTCAAGTGCCCACTTAATTCTTTCAATACCTTCAATAATATCTTTTATCGATCCACAGAATGATATCCTCAAATAGCCTTCCATTCCAAACTCAACACCCGGCATTGTTAATACACGAACCTTATCCAATAAAAACTTTGATAACCGTGAAGAATTTTTATCGTATTTGCTAAAATCTACAAAAGTATAAAATGTACCATCGGGCGGGGTAACATAAATACCGTCAAAAGCTTTAAGTTGAGCAATTAACACATTTCTGTTATTCTCAAGTGTTGCCCTTAAGCTTTCAACATCAGACTGTACACCGTTTATGGCGCCAATTGCAGCTTTTTGCAATAAAACCGAAGGTCCCGATGTTTGGT
Source organism: uncultured Bacteroidales bacterium (assembly GCA_965370965.1). GTDB lineage: Bacteria > Bacteroidota > Bacteroidia > Bacteroidales > SZUA-534 > GH45. The sequence goes on along the minus strand of CBDUWQ010000230.1, from coordinate 1,025 downwards.
GTCCCTGAATATTTGACATTACTTTAATAAGCTTTTTATTGGCAACAGCCCAACCAATGCGAAAACCTGTCATTGCATAGGCTTTTGAAACCCCATTAATAACAATTAGCTTTGAGTTATCTGAAAAATCAGAAACATAATCGTAAGGATTAGCAGGCTTTTTACCATCATAAACCAGGCTGCGGTATATATCATCCATAATAAGGTAGATACCTTTTTTCTCAGCAAACTCAACAATCTCTTTAATAAAACTCTCGGGGTAAATCATTCCCGATGGGTTATTCGGGTTATTTATTATAATAGCCTTTGTGTATGAGCTTACATTCTGCTTAATATCCTTCATTCTTGGAATAAAAGAGCCATCTTCAGGCGTAACAGCAACCGGAACAGCGCCGCACAGCTTAGCCATATCAGGATAACTTACCCAGTATGGCGCTACAAACAACAACTCGTCCTGAGGGTTTAATACAGCCTGTAAAGCTACCATTAAAGCCTGTTTTGCTCCACTCGATACTATAATATTTGCAGGTTCTACCTTACGGCGATAATGCCCATCGGTGTATCGAATTACTGCTTTTTTCATGTCAATAGTTCCGTCAACCGGTGCATATCGTACTTCGCCCGAGTTTAAGTGTGCAGCTATTGAAGTTAATGCATCAATTGGTGCTTTTGTTTTTGGCTCGCCACCTCCTAGGTGTATTACAGGTTCGCCTTTTGCCTTTAAAATAGCAAATGTTTCATTTAATTTTAATGTAACCGACTCTCCCACAGAGCGTCCTATTAAACTAATGCTCATGTTTTCTATTTTTAGTTATAAATTGTTATTAATATTCGGTTAAAGTAAAAATAATATATTAATATTTATATTAAACTGATGTAAAACATATGATTATTAATGAGTTCAGTATTTTTATAAATTGAAAGCAGATTGATGTTTTTTAGAAAATTATTTGTTTATTAACCTTTGGATACTTTATAAATTATAGTGTTTTTAACATATCACGAGACTTCTACAAAAATATCAA
>CBDUWQ010000229.1:0-5796 GCA_965370965.1 uncultured Bacteroidales bacterium | reverse complement strand
TTAACATTACAAATGTCCATATATTTTTCCTTTATATTGCGTTAAAATTTTAAACTGTAGCTAAGGCTATGCTTTAATATTTTGCCTTATCTAAAGAAAAAATCTAAAACAAATTTATGCAACGCTAATTTATGAACATACTAATAGGAATATATAAGTCCATAGTGTAAACATATTAAATAATTTAAAGTACAAAATTTAAGATATTAAATAATGCCAATAAATAAATTTACAACTATAAAAACACAATGTGTACCCTTAGCAATTGAAAACGTTGATACCGACCAAATTATACCTGCCCGCTTTTTAAAAGCCATAGAACGCAAAGGTTTTGGCGATAACCTATTTAGAGATTGGCGGTATAATAAAAACGATGAGCCAATTGCTTCATTCCCCTTAAACAACACGAAATATTCAGGCAAGGTTTTGGTTGGAGGAAAAAATTTTGGAAGCGGCTCAAGCCGTGAACATGCTGCCTGGGCAATTTATGATTATGGCTTTAGGGTAGTTGTTTCAAGCTTTTTTGCCGATATTTTTCAAAACAATGCACTAAACAATGGACTACTGCCTGTTCAGGTTTCTGAAAAGTTTTTACAAGTACTTTTCTTAGAAATTGAAAAAAAGCCAAAAACAGAGGTAATTGTAAATCTTGATAATCAAACCATTGAAATTGCATCAACAGGCAATATTGAGAAATTTACTATTAATTTGTATAAAAAACAATGCCTTTTAAATGGTTATGATGATATTGATTACCTGTTAAGCATTAAAAGCAAAATTGAAGCTTACGAAAAAATAAACGCATAATAAAAAGCTGACATCAACATAATTTATTGTAAAACCAATATTAACTGATATCACATGTAAAAATAAAAATATGTTCTTATCTTTGATAAAAGCTATCTTGCTAAAGCTATATTTAAAATAAACCCACAAGTAACGCAACACGTATTATTATTGGTTATTCAAAATGTAAAGTGCCTTAAAACCCCATACGGCACATACAGATATACATTAATGCACAATAGCTGTATAATGTGAAAGTAATAACATTGTTAAAATAAACATGTATGATGAGCAAAATGGACAAAGCACAACAGTTAATTTATTATAATAGTGTTTTAAGTGCCATTCGCGATATAAATCAATTATTTATTAAAGAAAAAAATCAAGATGCTTTTATCCAAAAATCTTGCGAGATATTAGTTAAAACAAATTGCTACCATAATGCATGGATTGTTTTGTTGGATGAACAAGGCAATTATCTTAATTGCGGCAAGGCGGGCATGGGAAAAGATTTTCAAGCATTAATTGAACTTCTTCAAAAAAAAGAAAGAACAAAGTGTATAAGTAAAGTCTTAGAAGATAGTACCCTTATAATTATTGAAGAAAATGATATAAGATGTGGTAATTGCCCTTTGAATAAACTATGTGAACAAAGCAGAACCTATTATATGCAACTTGGGTTTAATAATAAAATTTTTGGTATATTATCGGTAACTATCCTCAAATCATTTGCTAAAGATGCGAAAGAGCAAACTCTTTTTCAAAATATTGCTGAAAGCATAAGCTTTATATTACAATCAATTGAGCGTGAAAAGGAAATAAAAAAATCAAAATCAAGATACAAAGCATTATTTGAAGCTATTAACGACGCTATTTTTGTTCATCCTCTTAAACATGAAAATTTCAATAATTTTATTGATGTAAATGATGTTGCTTGTAAACGGTTAGGGTATTCAAGAGAAGAATTACTAAAAATGACCCCAAAAGACATAAGTGCACCTGATGATACTGCGTTACGTGGAAACAAAGACCAAAGAGGAAAACTATTGAGAGATAATTGGATGATATTTCAAGCAGTTCATATTACAAAAAGCAGAAAAAAAATACCAGTGGAGCTTAGCTCAAGAATATTTGATTATGAAGGCAAACCCGTTATTATGACTATGGCAAGAGATATTACCGAGAGAAAAAAGAATGAATTGGAATTGGAAAATTATAGAATTAATTTAGAAAATTTGGTTAAAGACAGAACAGAAGATTTAGAATCATCAAATGAAGAACTTTTTGAAAAAAACAATACTATTAATAAACAAAATAGTGAATTAAAAGCAACATTATTTCAACTTAAAGAAACGCAATCGCAACTTTTTCAGTCAGAAAAAATGGCATCACTCGGTGTGCTAACCGCAGGTGTTGCCCACGAAATAAACAACCCATTAAATTATATAATGGGCAGCTTTGTTGGTTTGAGTAATTATTTTAAAGAAAATAAAAACAACAACAAAGAAGTTAATATTTTATTAAAAGCTTTAAAAACAGGAGTTAATAAGGCAGCAAGCATTGTAAATGGATTAAACCAGTTTAGTAGAAGTAAAGAAGATTATAACGAGAAATGTGATATTCATTCAATAATAGATAATTGCATGTTAATGCTGCATAATAAATATAAAAACCGAATTGAGATAAATAAAAAATATACCAATAAAACTTTACTAATAAAAGGCAATGTAGGCAAACTGCATCAGGTTTTTATAAATGTACTTACAAACTCTATTCAGGCAATTAAAAATAAAGGAAAAATTTTAATAAACACACAAATTGTTGATAATATAGCTGTTATAAAAATAATAGATACAGGAAGTGGAATAAGCAAAAAGAATATATTAAAAATTACAGACCCGTTTTTTACTACAAAAGACCCGGGTAAAGGTACAGGCTTAGGTTTATCAATAACTTATTCAATTATTCAGGATCATAAAGGAGATATTGAATTTATATCAGAACCGGATAAAGGAACAACAATAATACTTAAACTACCAATAAAAATATAGCTTTATGAATAATACAAAGGTATTGTATGTAGATGATGAAGTAATTAACCTTCAGCTAATGGAGATTAACCTAAAAAGAAACTTTCAGATTTTTACAGCTGATAGTGCAAGGGAAGGTTTAAAAATTATTGATGCAAATACTGATATTAAAGTTGTAATAAGTGATATGAAAATGCCAAATATAAATGGTATTGAGTTTATTAAAATGGCTAAAGAAAAACATCCTGAAATTAGGTACTATATTTTAACAGGATATGATATAAATGATGAAATAGAAGATGCCTTGCAGAAAGGTTTAATTATAAAATATTTTAGAAAACCTTTTAATATAAACGAGATAGAAGCAGCAATTAATGAAACATCCATGAGTAAATAGGACTTTCTCAGCAAGCCTTAAATAAGTGTTAACTTGCCAATCAGGTTTTCATCAAGGCAAATACAACTTGTGCCAAATTTTGGCAGAAATTATGATTGCAAAAAAGGTATAAACCTGCTAACCTGAATTATGCACAAATAAATTATTTAGTAAAACTTAGGGTTCACTCAAAAATAACATACGGTTTATAAAAACCATGTTAAATCATAGCTTCGCTATTTTATGACTGGAATTAGTATCTTTGTGCCTTTATATCTTTGCACCCCTGCCTTACCGCTTAGGCAGGTTTATGGTTAATTTTTAAAAAATAATTATAAACATATGGTAGAGCAATTTAGAGAATTCTTAAATTTATATACACAATTAACCAAAGCAGAATTTGGCTTAATTGCTGATGTTGTAATAAAAAAGACACTTAAAAGCGGCAGCCATTTAGTAAAGTATAATGAAGTTTGTAAAGAGATAGCATTTTACAGCAAAGGTTACTTCAGGTATTATTACTATTCAAAAACAGGCGATGAGGTAACAAGCGATTTTTATTTTGCGCCAAATTTTGCAACCTCATATACAAGCCTTATTACCGGCAAACCTTCAAATGTAAATGTTCAGGCTATGGAAGATATGGAAGTTTGGAGCATAAACAAAACCGATTTACAGAACCTATATTCAAAATGCCATAGTATTGAACGATTAGGCAGGCTGATTGCCGAAAAAGTTTTTGTTAACTCCGAACAGCATCTTGTAAGTTTATTAAATAGCACCGCAAAGGAGCGTTATAAAAATTTATTGCAAACCAACCCAAAGTATATTCAAAAAATACCACTACAATATATCGCATCGTATTTAGGAATAACCCAAGAGACACTTAGCAGGGTACGGAAAAGCATTGCTTCAATTTAAATATTAGTAATAAATTGGTTTTTGACATTTGTCAAAAACATTTTGCTATTTAGTATGCACCTTTGCATTCATAAATATTATTTTAATTATAAATATAATGAAAATGAATGCAGCTTTAATACTAATGTCCTTTTTAATATTCGCATCATCATCTTGCGAAAAAGAGGAACTGAATTACTCAAAAGACGACATTAAAATAACAATTGAAACAGGTGATAAATGGCTTCACGATTTTCCGCTGTTTATGGGGTTAAAAAAGAAAAACCCGCCAACATTTGCTGTCTGGATTGAAGATACATCAAACAACTATTTATCTACAATATTTGTAACACATAAAATTGCTACTGAAAGTTGGGTATTTAACAACGGTAACCGACGGAAAGAGAGCTTACCCCATTGGTGCCATCAACGAGGTGTAATATATAACGATGGCTTTTTACTGCCCACAAGCGAAAAACCATTACCTGATGGAATTACAGGGGCAACCCCACAAAAAAACAAAGAAATTCAAATTAGTCTAAATGACTTTTCAAATCCTATTGTGATAAAGGCAGAGTTTAACCACTCAATAGATTTTAACAGCTACTTTCCGAAAGATGCGCAAAAAGGCAATAACAATTACAGTGGTGGAGAAATGGGAAGCGGGCAGCCTGCATTAGTATATTCTGATACTATTTACCCAACAGAGACTGTTGTATATCTTAAATTAATTGGACGAAGCAGTTCTGACGGAACCAATGGTAAAATTTATACAGATTTAGAAAAAATTACAACAGCAAAAGAAATTGTAAAAGCCATAAAGGTTGAATTGATAAAATAGAAATATTCAAAGCGCTTTAGCGAGAAATTTTTAAACGGATAGAACATAATATTAAGCAATTATAGCTCTCACTACCATAATTAGTATCAGCAAGAAAACTCTGTTTTTGATAAGAAAACGCCAAGAATGAGGCTTTCGTAGTTTTGATTATCAGGAGTTTACTATCGTAAATGACTGAAATCAAAACAAGAGTAACGAAATTATTGGCGTTTTCTTGCAAAGACTAATTATACCAATGTGTTCATGCCAATGTAGTTAATAAAACTAAAACAAATGAAAAATACACTTCTAACCTTATTCGTAATATTATTAATAATTGCCAATTTAAACGCACAAAGCAAAAGCCGGGCATCCATAGGCTTTTCATTTAATAAAATTGAAGTTGTGTATCGCTACACCTTTTCGCAAAAGCACATTTGGGTAAATCCTTTCGTAGGCATAAGCAATCAGGATATTAACACAAACTTTGATGATTTAATGGTAGGAGTTAAACTCGGTCTTCCATTATCAAAATTCAAAAAATCGCAATTATACACTCAAATAAACCTTGGCATTTATTTTCCGAATAACAACTATTACAAAGCAACAACCCCTTTTGTAGGATTTGATTTGGGGTATGAACTTATGTTAGGCAAAACAAAAAAACACTCTGCTTTTGCTGAGATAGGTTATTTGTATGGTAAAAAAGGATATACACAAGAGTATCATGATGCAAATATCTCAGTTAAATCAACCGATGAGTTTTCATTAAAACCAATAACTTTTAATTTGGGCTATGGCTTCAGCTTTTAAAAAAAATGTTTTAATCATAACCTGAATAATTCATAAACCATCAAAAAACACTTTTTTTAGTTTTTTTGAAT
>CBDUWQ010000228.1:0-5974 GCA_965370965.1 uncultured Bacteroidales bacterium | reverse complement strand
TGATAATCAGAGTATTAATTGAAGTTGTGATGAATTCTTGCATAATTCAGGCTACACTTATAAAAACCAAGTATTATGTTAATAAACATACAGCATTTCCAATATAAATTTGGATACTTAGTTTTTTTTTTTTTACATTTGAAGAGTAATCAAACATAATAAATCCGGAATATTAACTATTTCTAGTACTAATTAATTTTAAAACCCCCATTGGCGTTGCGTGCCGCAGGGGGTAAATGTAAAACATTTAAAAAAACAAAATTATGAAAATTTTAAAGAGAATTCTATTTTTATTCGTATTTATTACGGGTATGGCAGTAACACAAAATGTAGCTGCTCAACAACCATTAACCCCTTGCTTTTGGGTAAAGGTAAACCTTACTCAAGACATTGGTGGTGGTGGGCAATATATTTATAACAACCCAAATGCTATACTATATATAGTAGTTACCTGTAATTAAATAAATATTAACAATTAAAATTATGAACAAAAAACGTCTATCTATTCGATTATCATTATTTTTAGTTTTCTTTGGATTATTATTATCTTCATGTGAAAAAGATAATTTAACTAACTCTCAGCCTAATCATGATGTAGAATTACTTAAACAAAAATTAAAGGAAAGAATATCCCAAAAAGCTGATATTTCTGAAGAAATAGCCACAGCAATAGCCGCTAATTTTCTTGCTGAAAACAACAATAAAGAAAAAAAATCATATCAGGTAAAATCTACAAGTCATATTAAAGATTATAATGATGATATTGCACTTTATGCTATTAATTTAAAACCCGAAGGATTCGTATTAGTTTCATCAAATACAAGAAATATTCCGGTAATTGCATATTCCGATAAAGGAATTTTCAAATTAACAAATACCACACCTGATGGATTAAAAAGTTGGTTAGCAGAAGCAATAATTATTAACAATGAACTTGAAAAATCGGAAAAACCTTTAAAAGAAATAGAACATAAATGGTCTATTCTTCTGGATCAAAGAAATTTTCCAGACCCAGATGATGAAATTATAGTTTACAACCATTCAGTTAATAATCTATACGGTCCTCTGTTACAAACGTTGTGGAATCAACGTGCTCCATATAACGAGTTTACACCAAATAATTGGCCAACAGGTTGTGTTGCAGTAGCTACTGCACAAGTAATGAGATACCATCAATGGCCAAACACTTTTAGTTGGACTATAATGCCCAATAATCCTCCTGCATGGAGTACCACAGCAGGAAGTTTTGAAATAGCTGATTTAATGGCTGACATTGGAGAAGAAGTAAATATGGATTATTCGGCAACTGGCTCTGGAGCTCAGACAGCTGATGCAATAAATGCTTTAGTTAATGATTATCAATATTCTTCTCAAGCATATTATGCAAATTATAATTTTAACACTACAAAAAATGAGATTATATCTAACCGTCCAGTAATAATGGATGGATTTCATACAACCTATACAACTGGATGGTGGTTCTGGCCAACAACCCATTACGAAGATGGGCATGCATGGGTTTGTGATGGATATAAACTACATTATGATGTTTATATTCATAATCCAGGCACTTATTATGAATATACAACACAAGAAAATAGAAATGAATGGCTGCATATGAATTGGGGCTGGGGAGGAGATGGTAATGGTTGGTTTATAAATAGTCATATCTATGTTTCAAATGATTTCATTAATATAGATGGTGTTTTAGTTCATCCTGATTTCAAATATAAAAGACGATGTATTTACAAAATTAAAAAATAAGAAAAATGAAAAACTTAATTTATTTAATAACAATCATCATGGGAATATTTGCATGCAATAAAGAAAAAAATGATGATATCCACTATAATTTGGATACAGATATTAGTATAACAGTAATTAGCGAAAATGGAATTGATTTGCTTAATTCTGATAATACTGATGCCTTTCTTGAGGAGAATATAAAAATCTATTATTTAGTTAATGGTGAAATGGAAGAAGTTTATGATCCTAATATGGATAATCCTAGGAACTTTAGTATTAATGAACCTGAAGTAAACGGAGATAAATATTGGATGGAATTGTCTCTCAATATTGCTTCAGATACTACCGAAGTGTATGGCATTACTTATATTAAATGGAATGATATTGATACAGATACTATACAATGTGATTATAAATCTGGAAATGGATATACTATCATCACAAAGGTATTGTTCAATAAAAAAAATGTGTGGGAAGGTGATGGATTAAACGGAAGATACTTTGAAATAATAAAATAGCCACATCTTAAACTACAGGTAACACGCAATATAGCAAAAAGCGGGCAAGAACAAGATTGGAGCGGGATTAGCTCGTTCTAATCTTTTATGTATTTTGATACGATACTTCTTTCAATCCGCTTCATGCCATATTGCCACCGTTAAACATAAAAATGGGGAAATAACAACATTTGAAAGTATTGTACCTGGTAAATGGTGTTATCCTTATGTGTATAATACACACAGTGAAGAAATTGTGGTTACCCTTATTGGTTCCAATTCGTATATGGCAACTCAAACATTTTATGCAACCAATCAGTGAGAAGTAATAGATATGATAATACCGGCATATAATCCTGAACCATAATAAAATATTAAGGTTCAGGTTTAAAATTATTGCAACAGTTAAATATATTCCAGATTTATTTATACAGTTACTACTAATGCTAAAATATAAACACATGAAAACAATAATTTCTATTTTAATTATAACCCTATACATAAATGCCTCGGCTCAGCAATTAACCGACTCAATTGGTAATTTTTTAATAATGCCCGGCCCTGAAATACCAAGTAACACATTATATTTTATTGAAAGCGATAGTAAAGGCAATATTTATGCCTCATCAGATATAGGGCTTACAAAATGGGATGGACACGAATGGAACTTGTATAAAGCCAAAAACAGATGTGGAACAATTCGCGGATCTATTGCCATTGATACTAATGATGCCGTTTGGACTATAACAGGAAGATATTTATTTAAATTTGAAAATAATAAATTTATAAAGATTGGAAACAATAATACTACCCATTACGATGTGGTGGTATCAAAAAACAATGAGGTTTATGTAAGCATTAGCGAAAAACTATTAAAAATTGACCCTATAACCCTTGAATATACTGAAATATATATTGCTTACGATGACTTGATATATAATATGCAATTTGATAACAAGGGCAATATATGGGGCAAAAATGTATATGCAAATAAATATTTTGAGATTAAAAATGATTCTGTTTTTGTTCATACACAACTTAATGGGGTTAATGCAACTAATATTATTGCACTAAGCATAATTGATACAAACTACTATGCAATAAGAACACAAAATGGTATAAAGCATTATAATAATGGTAGTTATACAACCATAAATCCACCAATAACAGAAAACTATCAGGTAAGAAATTTTAAATATACCCCCGACAGCACCTTGATGATGGCCAGTGAAAAAGGTGCTTATATATACAAAAACGGTAATTGGAGCAAAATAGATAATTATGAATATGCTTATGATATATGTTATATTTCACCCGATAGTATTGCTATTGCATATGCTTACGATGGTATTTCAATAGGTAGCCAAAATAGCCTTACCAACCATAAAGGACCTTCATTAGATGAGATAAAAAGTTTATGCTATTATAATAACATACTTTTTATTAGTGGATATGATGGGTATGTCAGCAGATGGGATGGTAACGGATTTATTACAAATGACAGTACCCCTGCTTTTTACAAGAGTGGTTATTTAACTGTTTCACCCAACAATACCCTTTACTGTTCGGGGTATAACGGTGTTTATAAGTATAATAACAACAGTTGGCAGCTATTAAATGAATTATACGGCTTGCCCAACGATGTTTATTATCACAATTTAGATATTGACGATAACAATACGCTTTATGTAGGAAGCATATATTATGGTGGTTTGTATATTGCCGACAGTACCGGGCTTATTAATTACTATAATAGCAGTAACTCGCCAATTAATAATGCTAATGGTGCAATTTTTTATGATAGCAAAGACAAACTTTGGATAAGTACAATGAATAATAGTTTTGATTTAAGTGAGCTATATACACTTGAAAATAATGTTTTTACAGAACAAAATATATCTAATTGCAACGGCTTGGCAAATAGCATACTTGAGGACAGTAATGGCAACATATGGGTTGGTTTTGTTGCAGGAAATCCGGATAGTTGCTCGTTAGCTAAATACAATGGTACTAATTGGGATACAGTACATTACGAATCTGAATATTTTTTGGCAAATGGTCAGTCAATATCAAAAATATATGAAGATTACAAAGGTAATATTTGGTTGGCTGCAAGTTATACTGTTTATATGTATGATGGTAGGCAGTGGCACAGAATGGATAAAAATATAGAATTTGAATTTTTAAATCAGGTATTATGTCCTAGATCTATAACAGGCGATGGTATGGGCAATATTTATATTGGCACTAATTACTCGGGCACATATGTGCTTAGCTATTGCAACGGTATAATACCAACTACCGCACGCAAATTGCAAGAATTAACAGTTTACCCCAACCCATCATTTGGTAATGTACAATTAAAACTAAAAAATACAGGAGCAAGCACAATTTTAGTATATAACCAATTGGGCAGTTTGGTTTATACAACAAAAACATTCGGCATAAAACCAACGGTTAATTTAAGTCATTTAGATAAAGGGCAATATATAATAAATGTTGTACAAAAAAATAATTTTGGTACATCAACTATTATTTTAAAGTGAAGCAACTTAAAAAAAATACAAATAACAAAGTAGTTTAAAAACCTCCCAAATGGCTGTACAGGTAGTGTTATTGGTAAGTTGGATTGAGATTTATGAGTTTCTCTATCTCACTTTTTAGAATTGGTAAATGATTAGTTTTAATAGCCCAAACAATACTATCATCAACGCTATCATATGCGTGGATAATTCTATTTCTATAATTTACTATTTCTCGTGAGTTTTGTAGCTCAAAATCGGAATTTTATTTCGAAAATTTGTTTACTGCTTCTCCGATAATTCCAAGTTGTCTTTCAACAGCACTTTTTGTTTTTAAATCTTCTTGATATTTTAGAAAATCAACATCTTTTAGAAATTCTTCAATAGCTTCAATTGAGAATAATATATCAAATAAATATTATTTAGCTCGCTCTGTCATAAATCAAATATTTAGAATTCTCAATTTCGTTTCTTAAATATGGATTTTTAATATTTAAAGTTGTCAATAAATCAACTTTTCTTGCAAATAAATCCTCTAATTCTGACCATAACTTCAGCAATATTTCACCTTTTTCACTTGGTGGCAAATCTTCAAGTTCAACAATTAAATCAATATCACTAGTTTGAGGATTAAAATTGCCTTTTGCTATTGAACCAAATACAAACATTCTATTCACATTGTATTTATTACAAAGAGTAACTAACTTTTCTATCTTATTTTCTATTTCAATTGGCAATTTCATACTTCAAAGATACAACAATTTAAAAAAGCATTCAAATATCAAGTAATACTATTCCCCCTCGAAAAAATCCAAATCTAATTCTTTCACTTCGTATCACTATCATCCGAAAGTCGTAATTTTCAAAAGCCCTCAGAATCCCTTATTTTTGAGTTCGACAAAAAACTTTATAAATATGGGACTCTTTAGGCGAAACAAAAATAACAATAAACCACTAATCAGACAAATTTTAGATTTAGTACCCCGATGGATATTTGATAGTTGCACCAACACCTACCAAAGCGATAAAGGCTGCAAATGTGCAATTAAAACTAAAAAACACAGGAGCAAGTACAATTTTGGTTTATAACCAATTGGGCAGTTTGGTTTATACAACAAAAACATACGGCATAAAACCAACGGTTAATTTAAGTCATTTAGCCTGAATAATTCATAAACTTTTTGAAAAAGCAGTTAACATATTGATTAT
>CBDUWQ010000227.1:0-6050 GCA_965370965.1 uncultured Bacteroidales bacterium | reverse complement strand
TACTTCAAAAAAACCATAATAAAATTGAATTGTACTTCAAAAAAACCATAATAAATTTGAATTATAGTATTAAATATATTAGTTTTACAAAATTGAAAGTGCAATAATGATAAACAGGGTATTTAATAAATTAATAGAAAAAGACTTTTTTAAAAGGAAAGTACTTGTGATTATTGGTGCCCGGCAGGTTGGTAAAACAACAGTGGTAAAACAGATAGTAAATAGCTGTGGACTTGAATCAAAGTATATTAATGGTGATGAGTATGACATTCATCCTATTTTTAAAAAACCTACCTCAACACAATTGAAAGCTTTAATTGGTAATAATAAGGTTGTGGTTATTGATGAAGCACATCAAATTCCAAACATAGGGCGCGCATTAAAGTTATTGATTGATACTTATCCTAAGATTCAAGTAATTGCTACCGGTTCGTCATCATTTGATATTGGCAATAGGGTAAATGAACCTTTAACAGGCAGAAAGTTTGAATATCATATGTACCCATTGTCGGTAAGCGAATTGGTAAGTCATTTTGGATTGTTAGAGGAGAAGCGACTGTTAAGTCATAGGTTAATTTTTGGAAGTTATCCTGACGTGGTAATGAACCAAGGTGGTGAAGTGCCAATATTAAAAAATTTGGTTAGTAGTTATTTGTATCGCGATGTATTACAGTTAGATGGTATTAAAAAGCCCAGCTTACTTACAAAAATTTTAAGTGCATTAGCTTTTCAGGTTGGTTCAGAGGTTTCAATAAACGAAGTGGCACAGTTGGTTGGCAGCAATAGCCATACCGTAGAGCGTTACATTGATTTGTTAGAAAAATCGTTTGTAATATTTAGGTTAAGGGCATTTAGTCGCAATGCAAGAAACGAATTAAAAAAGAGGCAAAAAATATATTTTTACGATAATGGTGTACGCAATGCAGTAATTGGTAATTATTCAGCATTAATAAATAGAACAGACGTGGGGGCACTTTGGGAAAACTATTTAATGACCGAGCGTGTAAAAAAGCTTGAATACGGAGGATTTTACGGGTATCGTTATTTTTGGAGAACAACACAGCAGCAAGAAATTGATTTGCTTGAAGAAGTTGACGGACAATTATATGCGTTTGAGTTTAAATGGAATATGAAATCAAAAAAGGATAAAATACCGCGTAGCTTCACAAATCATTACCCCGATGCGATAACCCACATAGTTACGCCTGATAATTATATGGACTTTTTATTATAATGAGTTGCCTTTTTTTTTTTTACTCCTATTGAATTTTTTGATTATGTATTGTTTTAAAATATACTTACTTTGGCTTGCTAAAATAAATAGCAATAATTAAAAAGTGCGAAATGCGAAATGTTAACGAATTTTTACTTTCTATTGATGGGTATATTGGTGGGTCGGCATGGTTTGTATATGCACTAATTGGTACAGGTCTGTTTTTTACCTTTTACTTAAAATTCCCTCAAATAAGGTATTTTAGGCATGCACTTCGAATAGTTACAGGCAAGTACGACAAAAAGGAAGATGCCGGCGACACATCGCATTTTCAGGCATTAACAACTGCTTTGAGCGGAACGGTGGGTACAGGTAATATTGCCGGTGTTGCATTGGCAATACACCTTGGTGGGCCGGCTGCACTGTTTTGGATGCTTGTTACTGCCATGGTAGGCATGACAACCAAGTTTGTAGAGGTTACCCTATCGCATAAGTACAGAGAGTTTGATGAAGATGGCTTAGTTTCGGGCGGTCCAATGTATTATATGAAAAACAAGCTTAACATGAAATGGCTTGCTGCAATTTTTGCTGTTGCCACAGTTGTCAGTTCATTTGGGTCGGGCAACCTGCCGCAAATAAACAGTATCTCAAATGCTATTAATGCAACCTTTGGTGTTCCGCATATGTTAACAGGCGGTATTTTGGCTGTTGTGCTGGCTTTTGTAATTATTGGCGGAATTAAGCGTATTGCTCAGGTAACATCAAAGCTTGTTCCAATTATGGCAATAATTTATTTGGTGGGTGCGTTTGCTGTAATAATAAGTAATTTTGAGAATATATTACCATCAATAATTTCAATTTTTGCCGATGTATTTACCGGAACAGCTGCCACAGGCGGTTTTCTTGGTGCAACAATAGCATTTGCTTTTAACCGTGGTGTTAACCGTGGTCTGTACTCAAATGAGGCAGGGCAGGGGTCGGCTCCAATTGCCCATGCTGCTGCAAAAGCTCACGAACCTGTTTCGGAAGGTATGGTAGCAATTCTTGAACCATTTATTGATACTATTATTATTTGTTTTATTACAGGGCTGGTATTGCTATCGTCAGGTGTGTGGAGCGAAAAGCATGAAAATATTTTTCAAAGCACCGATATTATTGTTTTGGCCGAACATTTTGACGAGTCAAGCGAATTAGATAAACAAAAGCTTAATAATTATTTTGCAGGCAGTGGCGAATTGCAGTTTTTTAATGGTAAATTAAATGTTGAAAACGGTACCCTATTATCAAGCAATACCATTATACATGCTCGCTCGTTTGCCGAGGATATTTCGGTTGCAATTGATGGCAAGCCTTTTACCGGAGGTATTAATGTTGTTAATGGAGTTCCGCAATTGGTTTTTGACGGTAAAACTATTTTGCTAACTGGAAAATCGCTACTGCATAGTGCCACGTTAACAACAGTAGCTTTTACACGTAGTTTTTTAGGTAGCTGGGGGCAGTATATTGTATCAATAGGATTATTGCTTTTTGCCTTTTCAACGGTTATTTCATGGTCGTATTATGGTGGTAGGGCAATGACATACCTTTGGGGCGTTAAGTCTGTTGTATATTATAAAGTTTTATTTGTTGCGGGTTTCTTTTTTGCATCTTTTATGGATACAACTATTGTGTGGACAATTGCCGGAATTACCATTGCGCTTATGACACTACCCAACCTTTTTGGTATTTTAATGCTGCACAAAGAGGTAAAACAGACTATTAAAGATTATTGGGTTACATTTAAAAAAGAGCATCCCGATGATAATATTAAACTGACGTAATTTTTTAGTGAGATTGAAGAATAATGATTTGCGAATTGATAAAACAAATACTAATTTGTGTTAATTAGTGTAATTCGTGGGCACTATTTTTTGTAAGATGAGAGATTTGAGATTGAGTGAGATTATATAGGTTTGGGTTAAATGGTTACACATAAAAATACACAGCAATATAGTGGCTAATAGCTCCTACCAAAACAAAAATGTGAAAGGTAAAATGATTAAAAGGCATTTTTTTAATTAAATACAAAATAGCGCCAACAATATATGATATTCCGCCTATAGCAAGCCATGCCAGCCCTTGGGTGCATAAGTTGTTGTTTAATGGTTTTATAGCAATTACAATAACCATTCCCATTAAAATATATCCTATTGTTGATGCAATATTAAAACGCCCTGCAAAAAAATACTTAAACACCGAACCAATTAATGCAATTGCCCAAACTACACCAAAAATACTCCAGCCCCATGTACCTTTTAACACTAATAATGTAAAAGGTGTATATGTTCCGGCAATTAAAAAATATATGGCAATATGGTCAAATACATTCCGTTTTTTACGTATTTCAAGGGTTTTTGACGAGTGGTAAAAAGTAGATGCAAAAAACAGGGCAACCATACTTGCTCCATATATTAAATAGCTTACTATATGAATAGTGCTTTGTAGTGCAATTCCTTTGGCAAGAAGTAAAACCAATCCAAAAGCACTTATTATTACACCAAAAAAATGGCTCCAAATATTTAGTTTTTCCTCTTTACGGGGGTACGTTCTAATAATACTGTTCATAATTTAAATTTTTTAGCTATGAGCTGTTTTATATATATCCATAAATCTGCAAGCGGATTGTTTTTATCCACGAATGACACTAATACTCACGAATTTTATATCACCTAAATTGATGAGTTTTGTTAAGTATAAATTCCTCATTAATAATCACTAATGAAAATCCTTGCGGATTTTAGGTATATCAAAAATTATTTTTCATATCAGGCATAGCTCCTTTTTTTGAAGCCACATAGCTTGCAATTTTATTTGCATCTTTTAAAATATTTTCATAACTATTTTGTTTCAAAATACCCAAAGCAAGTATTGCTGTAAAAGCATCGCCGCAACCAACAGTATCAACCACCTTTGTTTTATACCCTTTGTGTTTAATAGTATTGTTTTTAAATATCAAATTAGCTCCATTTCTCCCTTTTGTGTAGGCTATTACTTTTAATGAATATTTTGTTAGTATATTTTTTAATATATCTTTATTTGTCCCTGAAAGTCCAAGTACTTCTGCAACTGTCGATAATTCTTCTTCACTAATTTTTAAAATATCTGACAATTCCAATGTATTTTGAATTATATTTTTGTTGTAATAATTTTGTCTGATATTTATATCATAAATCTTAAGACATTCAGGTTTTGTAGATTTAATGTAACTAATAATTGCTTTTTGAGAGATTCTATTTCTTTGTGATAAAGTTCCATAACAGATAGCATCTGCTTTTTTAATAAATTTCTTTGTTTCTTCTATTACCTTAATATTATCCCATGCCGTATTTTCATTAATAGTAAAAATTGGTACTTTGTCATTATCGTATTTAATATTTACTGTGCCAGTTTTAACTTTTTTGTTTACTTGTATATGCTCAGTTATAATACCTTTTTGTTTTAAATTATTCAAAATTTTACGTCCATCCTCATCATTACCTATTGCGCTAATAACAGCCCCTTTTGCTTCAAAATTATTTGTATGATATGCGAAATTAGCCGGTGCCCCGCCTATCTGTTTTTTTCCTGACGGTAAAATATCCCAAAGTAATTCTCCTATACCAACAATTAGATATTTCTTTTTATTAAATTCGTTTTTCATTCTTAAAATTTGTCATGTTTTTTATTGCTTGTAACTTTGTAATATGAGGCAAATAAATACTTTTTTTTCATTTTTATTGATAATACCCGTAAAAATTTATCAATGGATAATCTCTCCATGGTTGCCCAATGCTTGTCGTTATACCCCAACATGCTCGCACTATGCAATTGATGCCTTAAAAATTCATGGGCCAATAAAAGGGCTGTTTCTTGCCATTAGACGTATTTTCTCGTGCCACCAATGGGGCGGTTGGGGCAACGATGAGGTGCCGCCAAAGGAAAAATTTACATGGAAAAAGCCCAAAGAGCAAAAAAGAAGACCGTTTGAGTGATAGATAATATTAATAAAGGTATAATGTAACTATTTCTAAATCAATAATGTTGTTTGTTATTATTGATATTCTTATCCTTTTATAATTTAACATTTTTATAGGTTCATAATTATTTCAATTATATTTGTTTTTAAATTTTAGTTGTATAATTTCAATAAATGACATTATTTTCTGATAAATATAGAAGGAATAGAGAATCAGTTTCAGATGATTATTCCTTATGGCAAAATTTGAAAAACGGAAGTGCAGATTCATTAAAAATACTGCATTATAAGTATTATAATGAGCTGTATCAATATGGATTGAGAATTTCTAATAACTCTGCCATAACAAAGGAAACTATTCAAGATTTATTTGTATATATTTGGGAAAAGCAATCATCTTTAAGCAATGTCAAAAATATAAAAGCTTATATTTTTAAATCTTTTCGCAATAGGCTCATTAAAAATGAGACTAATAAAATTTCATATTCTAATAACTTTGATAATCTTGAAAAGTCGTTTTATGATTTTTCAAAAGAGGATTTGATTATTGATAACGAAAATGATAAGGAAGTAAAAGAGAGAGTGAAAAATTCGATAAATAAGCTTTCAAAAAACCAAAAAGAGATAATTCTTCTCAAGTTTTATCATAATCTATCGTACCATGAAATTGCTGAACTGCTAAATATTGAATATCAGTCGGTAAGAAATTGTGTTAGCAGGGCATTTAAGGTTTTGCGCAAAAATATTGAATAAAAAGAGTTATTGTATTATCCCTTCTTTTTTACATTATACCTAAATATCTAAAATGGAATCGACATGAAGTTTTGTAGTGTGCATTAATGC
>CBDUWQ010000226.1:0-6093 GCA_965370965.1 uncultured Bacteroidales bacterium | reverse complement strand
TGATTTATCAATTTGGGTTAAAATTGAGCTAACCTCATTAAATTCTTTGTTGCTTGAGTAGATAGCTTTAATTTTTGACGAGAAAAAAGGTTCTTCAAGCAGTAAAAACAAGGTGTAAATTATAATTAAAAAAGCTTTGCCAAACAGTTCGGTTAAAGAGTTTAAAAGTTTTGACAATAATTTTGAATATTTAAAATCACCTAAAAACTCCTTGGTTTCAAAAATGATATCAATATTAAAATTGGTGTTTATACTATCTGCTATTAATTTAATGTTTTGTTGATAAACGGGTAATAAAGTTGAAAGTTCTTTAATATTTAAAGCCAATATTTGGACGATACCCCCAATTACAAAAAAGATAAACAAAAAGCCAAAAAGGTTTAAAAAACCGGTAGGGATATGTTTTTTGATAAAGGGTATTCTATTTAGCAATTTTCTAGTCTCTTTAATTAAAAACCAAAAAATAAGAGCCACAACAAAAGGTACTATCAAGCTTTTGCCGTAAATAAAAATAATAACAACAGCAATTGATATTAGAAGTGCATTGGTAATTTTACCTGTATTCATAATGTGATAGTGTTATAAAATTTCATAAATTTACAAAATTGTTTTGTTGTATTAACTTTTAACAGCAAAAAATGACAATTCGTTTCTGCGAATGTAAAAATTAATTATTTTTGCAGTCCTTATTGCCCAGATGGTGAAATTGGTAGACACGCCAGCTTGAGGGGCTGGTGCTCGCAAGGGCATGCAAGTTCGAGTCTTGTTCTGGGCACAAATATAAAATGTAATATATTGCTAATCAGTATGTTGCATTATACTATTAGTCAAAATTGCACTATTATTAATATACTGTTGAGGTATCAAAATTGCACTAATTTTAGATTCAATTAGTTTAGTAATTATATCGTAAACATTATTAGGGTATTTGGTTAATAGTTTTAGATATTGTTGGCGGTGGTAAGTAAATTTATTGCGGTTCTTACCCTGTAATTGTTGATACCAAAAGAATGAGTTTAGATAGTTATTTCGCGCTTTTATGTCGTTAAATTCGTTAACTAAATCAATTATCAATACTTTGCGCCACTCCTTTGTTAATTCATTAGGAGAGTTAATTGAAGTAAATGATATTGATTACTGGATTTATGGGCATCACCACCGTAATTTACCCATAGAAGAATTGGGTAAAACTAAATTAATAACCAACCAATTGGGGTATATTCATATAGGAGAGAACATAGGCTTTGATTTAGGTGCTTATTTTAAAGTATAAATACTCTTAATTTCAATTCAATCAGTTTGACGTAATTAGTTGGGTAATATCTTATCAATTGATATACCAAGTCCTTTTGCAATCTTTCGGAGCATTAGTATAGTGCTATTAACTCGTCCTTTTTCAATTCTCCTAAGAGAAGAATCTTCCATATCCATAGAGTTTGCCAATTCAACTTGAGACATATTCTTCTCTTGTCTTATTGAGACAATATTAGCACCTATTTTCTTGAGATACTCCTTGTCGTCCATTATAAATGAATTTGACAAGCAATATGGGAAGCATTGTATAAAATATACCGAACGCAAATGTTCGGGTATAGATTATTTTTATTACTATTGTATCATTAATAATTATAACCAATTAATTATTTATTTAAAAAAACTTTATTATGAAAAAACTATTCTTATTTACATTAACATTGTTAATATTACAGTTTAGCTATTGTCAACAAAATACTACACTCCAACCTACCGAGACTAATAGTACACTATTAAAAGATATGACTCTTGATCAAAAATCATGGGTATCAAGCATGGGATTCCCACTTAATAAATATGATTTTAATAATTCTGAAATTAATTTGAATCTTGAACAAGCTTTGACTCTTAAGAAGAAAAGTAAAACATTAATAACGATTAGTTATATTGGAATAGGAGCATCTACAATCGTTATGTTTGCTGCCAATAGTTCAGGTATGATTAATGCATCAGCAATTCTGTTCATTGGCAGTTCTGCTACTTGGCTTATTGGTTTTGACAAGCTTAAAAAAAGTCATAAAAAAGTATCTAATGCTTCATATTTATTGAAAGGATATTAATGGTTAGTTATTTCTAACTAAAGTTTCGCACTTAGTAAAACCAATAGTTTCAGAAGAATAAAAATAAAAAATGTAGCATAATTATCTTGCATATATGCTTGATATTTAGTATTTTGCAAGTGCAAACAAATAAAATACAATTATGCTACAGAATAAAGATATTACTAAAATTCAAGAAATAAAAACACTTTTTACAAATAGTTGGATTCAGCCTGATTTTTTTCACAAACAACTTGAGCTATTTAATTTCAAAAAAGCATCAAGCATATTTAAAATAATCAAAAGAAGTGGTGTTCCTGTTTGGGATGTAATAAAACTGTTATTAATCATACCTTTTAGCAACGTGAATAATATACATTCTTTATACAATAGCAAATTAGCACCTGATGTTAAGGGTCAAAAAGACAGGGAAATCGCTTTTAACTTTTCAGCATTTTCATTCTATATTTGTCATCTAAAGTAGCTTTTTAACGCTTTGAGTTCTTTGACATTTTGGCTGATTTTTCACGCTCAATTAAAGCAAGAGCAATTTTAGTAATGGTATTGAAATTAATAGAAGAATCTCCCTTCTTCTTTAATGAGGCATCTTCCTTGAACACTACATCAAGATTCCAATGTAAGTTATTCTCTATATTCCAATGACTACGTACTGCTTTGTTAATCTTCTCTGCATCAGTATTAAGAGAAGTAATATAATATCTTTGTTCAATGCTTTCTTTTTGAGTTTTCTTAATAATACGTTCCGAAGTAATGCGAACAATGCTTTTTATACCTTTCCAGTCCTTTCTTTTATCAAGTAAGCTTAAGACATCTATAACAGAGCATGTTATAGTTTCTATACGATCATGCCCAAAGTCTGTTTCAATATTAATATTCTGGTTTTTTTGCGTTTTAAAGATATCTTCAATTTTTATTCTTAGGCTTTTTTGATTATCCTTTACCATCAAAATATAGTCAGCATCTTTTTTGATAGTCTTTATAGTACTATACAATATCCTAATTAAAGGAAAATATGTTAGGTTGAATGATGAATCAAGTTACGATATTATTTAATCAACATCAAAATTATTTATTTATTTAGTATAGAATAATTTACAAGATAAAGCCCTTTTTGTAAACAGATAAATATTCAAATGATGAGTAGAACAAAAAACGAGTAGTAATTGATAAAAATGTATTATTGGTTTCAGTTAAACTATGCGCAAAAAAGATATTATTGCAGACACAGGTGCACTTATCTCACTAGGGCATGAACATATTGGATTAATTGAAAGAAGCACGAATTCTCTTGCGTATCATACACAATCCGTTGTATTATTAAGGCAAACAATACTTATTTTTTTGCAAATAATTTCTTTTTCAATTAAATCAAATACTCTAACCCCAACTCTTTCAACCTCTTATTTGTTGGTCGTGATGTTTCAATATCCCAACCCCTGTCGGTATAATAGGTTTCCAGCAAAGCAGCGAATTTTGTTCGGTCAACAACAGCCCCCTCTTTTGGACCATGAGAAAATTTATTTTTATAGAAACGTTCGGGAAGGATATCATCTTTTTTACTAAATCCTTCGCGATAATTCAGCATTTTTTCAAGGTTATAAATACGTTCACCGGCTTTATTAAACTCCTCCTCACTCCAATCAATTCCTGTTATAGCGGTTAAAAAATGGCGATAATGCAACTCATCTTTATACCAGCCTTCAGCAAATGCACATGCTCCAAGTGAGTCCATAAGGGCAATGCTGTTTTGTTCGCTTATTTTGCCTCCGTTTAAATGACATGCGCCACGGTTTGCTGTTACATAAGATATTCCTGTATCCTCATATGCCGGCACATTCCAAGCAGCAAGTTCATGACCTTTAACCTGTATAGCAAAAATTTCAGAATTTTTACCGATTTTTTCAGAAAGTGATTTTACCCCTTGGGCAGCAAGTTTACCTATGCCCTCCATTTTTCCTATTTTGTGCAACATTAAAATCGAGGCATCAACACTTCCCCATTGTAAATCAATACCATCAAGAAAATCTTTATCGATAAGTTTTTTGTCGTAACATTCCATTAAAAAGCCAATGGTGTTGCCCGCACTAATAATATCCATTCCATAATCATCGGCCACATAAATCAATTTTGCAAGTCCTTCAAGGTTATCTATCATTAAGTTGGCACCCAGCATAGTTCCTGTTTCGTATTCGGGGGCATCATGAACCATAGTGCCATAAGCCCCTTTAGCATAACCACTTTTTTTGCAAGACAAAGCACATGAGAAACAAGCAAAATCACGTTTCCAGATTTTTTTTCTTGCCGATTCTGTTGCCAGATTTTCAATTCCTTTAAAAGTTCCCTCGCTGTAGTTTTTTACTGCCTGCGAACCTTGATCAGATGAATATTTTAAGGCACCTGTAGTTCCCTCTTGTCTCCAAAACTTGCGGTTATCTGTATCTTTACTAAAAGAGACTCTGGCTTTTTCCAATAAATCAAGATAATCTTTATGCTTTGCTACTGTTGGCATTCCCGAACCTTTTACGGCTACGGCTTTTAGGTTTTTTGAGCCCATCACACATCCCACACCTCCACGTCCGGCGGCCCGGGCTGCTGTGTTGATAACCGAGGCATAAGGAACTAGGTTTTCTCCGGCAGGACCAATATAAAAACTCTCGAACCGCCGTTCTTTCAAATCTTCAATAAAATATTTATCAAATTTATCTGTTCCCATCCCCCAATATCTTGAGGCATCTCTTATTTCAACAATGTCATCTTCAATAAATATATAAACCGGTTTTTTAGCTTTTCCAATAATCAACAAACCATCATAACCTGCAAATCGGATTTCAGGCCCAACAAACCCACCCATATTTGAATAGCTTACTGTTGAACTATGTTTGTATTTTTTATTGTATGGAGAGGTTTTTGGGGATTTGGTAACTACACATGAGCGCGAAGATGAAGGGATAGGAAATCCGCTGAAAGGCCCAGGCATAATTAACAATGGGTTGTCAGGAGATAAAGGATCAACACCCGGATTGGGCAAATAATCATATAGTAATTTCATGCCAAGTCCACGTCCGCCAATGTAATTTTTTAAATCATCTTCTGAAATGGCTATTCTCTTGATGGTTTCGTTAGTCAGATTAATTTTAAGAATTATTCCGTTATATCCGTTCATAGCTATGGTTTTTCTGTTTTAATACTCTTTTTTTATTAGGGTTGATATTCAGGGTAGAATTGCTCAATCAATTTTTCGGCAATTTTATCCGGTGATGTATTTCTCAAGGGCATATCCTGAGTAATAGCAAGGTATTGCAAAGCACCATATGGACAATATTTTACACATTGAGGATCGCCATCACAAAGTGTGCACATGCGCTCGGGCATTCCTTTTTCTTTATTAGGGAATATTACTCCGCCACTTTTTTCGCTACAAGCTATGGAACAGCTTTTACAACCAATACATAACTCTAAATTACATTTTATGGTGTTAAATGTTTCATCACGATACAAAGCTTTTCGTCCGGTTATGGGGTCGGGTTTAATGGGGCAGGCTTCAATGCATGGTGAATCTTCACATATAAAGCAAGTTACAGGAATATCAACATCGGGGTTATAGTGCCACACTTTAATATTCGACAAATCGGGGTTACCAAGGCCTTTAAGCAGTTCACCATTAACCTCTACTTGATAATTATATGCCGAGCAAGTTGTTTCACAAGTCCGGCATCCGGCACATTTTGTAAAATCAACAACAATAGCTTTTATCTCCTTGTTGTTATTTTTATATGGAAAAATAAATCCATAGTTTCCAAGTAAGACTATTCCTCCAGCTCCAATTGCCAGTTTTTGCAGAAATTCCCTTCTTGATTGCTTAGTTGATAAATACATGGAGTAATATTTTATTAAGTCTATTTCTTAAAGGTAAGAAAAAATCAATAAAACAAATCTTTTTCCGAGCATTTTTATCCTCTCTCCCGTTGGTGCGCGATTGTATTGCGTTCCTTAAATAATA
>CBDUWQ010000225.1:0-6106 GCA_965370965.1 uncultured Bacteroidales bacterium | reverse complement strand
CGGTTTCCGATGCCTTACAGCTACATCAAGCTAAACGCATGAATTATTCAGGATAAGTGTTATCATAAAAAAAACCGCGCAAATTTATTGTTTATTGACAGAGTTACAACAAATAATTTGAAAAAATATCAAGAAATCTTGTTATTGTTTTATCATATTAATCAGCATACCAAAAAGGCAAATATATTCTGCTTTGTGTATGCAATACGCACAACTTCAAATTATAGGCAACTTATAATTGCATTTTACACAATATCCTCTGCTATAATCTGCGGTAAATTCAACCGAATAGCCATTGCGCCTAATAAGCTCGGTTTGGCAATTGGGGCAAATGGTAGCCGAATGTTTGGCACTCCGCATATTTCCAACATATACAAAATTTAATTTTTGTTTTGCAATGTCAAACATATGCATAATAGTACTCTCTGAAGTTGGGGGCAATGCCTGTTTGTAATTTGGAAAATACCTTGAAATATGCAATACAGTATTTGCTCCCAATTCTAACTGAATCCAAATTATCATCTCTTTAAAAAGCTCTATATCGTCATTTTTGCCGGGTATAACCAAGTTGGTAATTTCAAGGTGCTTTTTATGTTTTATTATTGTTTTAAGCGTATCAAGAACGGGTTGCAATTTGCCACCAGCCATTTCATGATAAAAACTATCGGTAAACGACTTTAGGTCAATATTAAAGGCATCAATAACATTAAACAGTTTTTTTAATGGTTCGGCATTTATATAACCATTTGACACCATAACATTTTTAAGCCCTTTTTGCTTTGCCTGCAATGCCACCTCAAACATAAACTCAAACCATACCGTAGGCTCATTGTAAGTGTAAGCAATTCCTATATTGTTTGGTACGTTTAAAGCATCGTCAACAATTGAGCTTGCCGATTTTGGACTGCCTTTTATATTTTTTAATTGAAATACCTTTGAAATATTCCAATTTTGACAAAAATTACAACTTAAATTACACCCGAAACTACCTATCGAAAGAATTTTTTTACCAGGATAAAAGTGGTACATAGGTTTTTTTTCAATGGGATCAAAAGCATAGCCCGACACTATACCGGTTACCCAGCATTTTATATGCCCACCTATATTTTGCCTAACCCCGCACAAGCCTATCTTGCCCTCATGTAATACACATATATGCGGGCATAAGGTGCATTGTACTTTATTATTAAGCTTTTTGTAAAACATAGTTTATCAAAGCTACAAACAAATTGTTATATAATTTAATATTAGGTTTTCTATTTTATTACCTGTCATAAGTCATATTTATCAATTACTATTTTTTTGTAATTTTGATTGTGCTAATTATTAAACTTAAAAAACAATAAAATGGAAAAATTAAATGAATTGAGAAACATTAAAAAAGAAGTACATAAAATGGATTTTAACTTTAAAAATACACACCGTATAATGTACCTTGTTTATAAAAGCAAACAACTTTTTAAAGATTCCGGACCAATTCCAAATAAAGATATAGCCTTGCATCAAACCAATAAGTTAATTGAAGAGGAGCTAATGGAATTGATAAACAGCAACACCGAAAAAGAGATAAAAAATGCCTTTACTGATGTTATTGATAATTTTAAAATAGTATTGGATTATATAGCATAGAGTTATTGTTGTTTCTATGCTGAATTCGGTAAGCCCGTATGCTTGGTGTTAATAGAGGTGGACTTAATAGAGGTGGACTTAATCTTGTCAGCTATCTGTTTGATTAGCTGTTGTTGTTATTTACAATCAGATTATTCTTATTTATTATTAATCCACTTTTCTTATGATAATAAATAGTAATAATAATTGTTATAGCTATCGTAATTATTCTATATAGGTTCGAATAAAATCCTCCTAATGCATTATTGCTCACTTCAAATAAAATCCACGATAAATTCATTAAAATGTGAAGAAATATAGGTATCCATAAATTTTCATTCCATTCAATAAATAACCAAGCAAACCAAATAGCTCCAATAGCTGTAATAAAAAACACCCCTGTTGTTTCTAAAGGTGTTGAACCTTGATAAATATGACCTATTCCAAAAATAAAGCCTCTAAAAAGATACTCTTCCATAAATCCTGCAATTATTGTTTTATGAATTAATGAACCAATGTTTAAATTTTCATTAATTTGACCAATAATTGATGAACTTATAAGCATAGGTAAAACAGTAATTATTGAGAATAATAGTCCTATTAAAAAACCTTTTTGAATACCTATTTCCTTAAATGTATTTTTAAATCCAAATAAATATCCAACTGATAGTAAAGTTGGAATTAACCACCATAAATAAGAAAGTAATATATTTAAAAATAATGACTGAAAGGATATTTCAATAAATTTAGTCATTACTTGTTTACTATAAAAGGCAAATAAGAATGCTATAATTATTAGTATCGAGTTGATTATTGTCTGTCGTTTCATTATCATTTCTTTAAATAACATCTAACTTATTGTTAGCTCTGAATAAATTCGAAAAATGCAAATTTATTTGGGATAAAGCAAGCAATAAGAAAGCGTAACAGCTTGTGCCGAACTTGTTGCGGTAAAGAAGTAGAACTTTATGGACAGATTAAATAGTGAATTAAATGGTGTATCAACTGATGAATTTAATAAGCTTTTAGGAAAAAGTTGTGCAAAAAAAGGTATGTTTGAAGGCGAACTTGAAATTGGTCAGGTATCGGTAATGATTGAAAAAATAAAACCCGTTGCTAATATAATGAAAGAGATTATAGCCCGATTTAATACAACCATAACAAAACTGAAAACCTTGAACCTTTAGTTTTAATTGTTAAATTGCTAAATTGTTTCATTTTTAAATTGTTTTTACATAAAACCTTGAATTTTTAAACTTTAAACCTTAATGATAAACTTCAATAAATTCACTTTAAAAAACGGGCTGCGGGTAATTGTGCATCACGATGTTACAACCCCTGTAGTTGCCTTTAATTTGCTTTACAATGTTGGTGCCCGCGATGAAAACCCCAATAAAACAGGATTTGCCCATCTGTTTGAGCATTTAATGTTTGAGGGGTCAAAAAATATTCCACATTACGATACGCCTTTACAAAAAGCAGGTGGCGAAAATAATGCGTTTACAAATAATAATTTTACCAATTATTATATTACTATCCCCAAAAATAATCTTGAAACAGCGTTTTGGTTAGAGTCTGACCGTATGATAGAGTTGGCTTTGACACAGCAAAAGCTTGATATTCAGAAAAATGTTGTAATAGAGGAGTTTAAGCAACACTATTTAAACCAGCCTTACGGCGATTGGAACTTAATTTTGCGTCAGCTTGCATATAAAAAGCACCCTTACCGGTGGCCAACTATTGGCAAAGAGGTATCACATATTGAGCACGCAACATTAAATGAGGTAAAGGAATTTTTCTTTAACCATTATGCACCAAACAATGCTGTTTTGGTGGTTGCCGGCAATGTAACTCCACCCGAAATAAAAAAGCTTACCAATAAATGGTTTGGTGATATTCCTTTTCGCGATGTGCCATTGCGTAATATTGCTGCCGAGCCAAAACAAACTAAGTACCGTTTTGCAGAAGTTGAACGTCCTGTTCCGTTAGATGCTATCTATCAGGCTTATCATATGGTTGATAGGCAAAACCTCGATTATTATGCTACCGACCTTATTTCTGATATCCTTTCAAACGGAAAATCGGCTCGTTTAAACCAAAAATTGGTAAAAGAGCAAAAGCTTTTTAGTAGGATTGACGCATATATTACAGGCGATATCGACCCCGGTTTATTTATTATAACAGGCAATTTAAATCAGGGGGTGTCATTTAAAAAAGCACAAAAAGCCATCCGCACCGAGCTTGATGCTATTGCAAATGAGCTAATTGATGAAAAAGAGTTAAAAAAAGTACAAAACAAGGTAGAGGCAAACCTTATATATTCTGAAATTAACATACTGAATAAAGCTATGAGCCTTGCATATTTTGAGCTTTTGGGTAATGCAAATTTAATTAATGATGAAACAGAAAAATACCAAAAAGTAACACCTGTACAAATCCAAAAGGTTGCCTCAAAACTATTTACAAATACGAACTGCTCTGAACTGTTTTACCATGCAAAAAAATAAAGCAAAATAAAAAATACTTTAAACCTTGAACTTTGAATTTTTAAACAATGAACCTAAACAGAAAACAACACCCCACATACAATAAAATAGAGAATATTGATTTCCCGAGAGTCAAAAAAATTAAGCTCGACAATAATATTCCGGCATATATAATAAATGGTGGTTCGCAAGAGTTGTTGAAACTTGATGTTATGGTAAATGCAGGTGCAGTATATTCCGATAAAAAGTTAATTGCCCCACTTACCGGCTTAATGCTAAATGAGGGTACACATACAAAAACAGCACATGAAATTGCCGAAGTTTTTGATTTTTATGGGGCATATTTCCAGCCAATGGCTGAAAAAGACATGGCTTTTTGCGGTTTGTTTTCGTTAAGTAAACATATACATAAAACTTTGCCACTGTTTAATGAAATTATCAACAATAGTATTTTTCCTGAAAAAGAGCTGGAGATAGCACTTGAAAGGCGCAGGCAGAATTTTTTGATAGACATGGAAAAAACTTCTTTTGTTGCACGCGAGCTATTTAACCAACAACTGTTTGGGGCATTACATCCGTATGGAAAAATTACTAGCGAAGCTGATTATAAAAACATTACAAGAGAGGAACTGCTTGATTTTTACAAAACCCATTACAATGCCGAAAACTATGCATTAGTGGTATCGGGCAGGGTAACCGACAATGATATTGAGCTTATAAATCAACATTTTGGTAAATTAAAAACCGCGACAACAGTAGGCTTGCCCAATATTAAGCTCCAAACCATTGAACCAGATAAGCCCATTATCTCCATAAAAGAAAATGCTGTTCAATCGAGTATAATAATGGGATTGATAACCATTAATAAAACCCACTCCGATTACTTGGGGTTAAAAGTTTTGTCAACAATTTTAGGGGGGTATTTCGGTTCAAGGCTTATGAAAAATATACGCGAAGATAAAGGTTATACCTATGGAATTCATGCCATGCAGGTATCGCTTAAGCATGCAGGTTTTTTGGCAATTGCTGCCGATGTTAAGTTTACACATACAAAACAAGCTGTTGACGAGATAAAAAAAGAGGTTGATAAACTTAGGATCGAAAAAATTTCGCATGAAGAGCTAAACCTTGTACGCAATTATATGATGGGTGAGATGCTGCATATGTTTGATGGACCATTAGCATCATCAGATTCATTTAGGGCTGTTTTACAATACAATATGGGATTTGAATATTTTGACAAAATGAAACAGACAATTTTAACTATAACATCTGAACAGTTGCAAACCTTGGCTATTAAATATTTAGATATAGATAAACTGATAACAGTAGTAGTTGGAAAGTTTTAATAAACGAAGACCGGAAACTTCAAACCTGAAACCTGAAACCTGAAACTTTGAACCTTACTCAATAAATACACAAACTAAAAAATATATTATATTTGAAACCGTTAATATTTTATATGGTTTTTAAAAAAAAATATTCAACCGTTATAATTGTCTTTACCCTAATTTTTATTTTTGGGCAAAATGCTATTGCACAACTACCTGACCCTCCAACTATAACAAGTATAACCATTGAACCCTCAGATGAGCACCCGGGAGCTGTTAGGTTATACTGGCTACCAAGTCCTACTACTGGAGTAACTGATTATTTCATTTATAGATTCGAGCACCCTTACTATCAGCCAATTGACACCATACCAAAGGAGCAAAGCTCCTATTTAGATATTGATGCTCAAGCAAACTCTAAAAGTGAAAGCTATCACATGGCAGCTATTATTGCAGGCACAGGTAACCCAAGCCTTCCTTGCCCTCCACACCACACTATTTATTTAAACTCAATAAAATACGATTCATGTAAAACGACCAACACATTAACATGGACACCTTATAAAGGTTGGGATGGTGGAGCGTACTACAATATATACCGTAATGATGATACCGATCCTATTCAACCCGGAATTAGTGATACAACATATACAGATAATCATATTGATGGTAACATAACTT
>CBDUWQ010000224.1:0-6163 GCA_965370965.1 uncultured Bacteroidales bacterium | reverse complement strand
ATGTTTTATCAATAATAAAACTGCTAAAAACCTTTATGCTGGCAGTTGTGAAAAGGATAAACTAATAAGTGAAACAAATAAAAACGATACTTATACTGTAGCTGAACAAAATGAAATGAAACAGTATAATGAAAAAGCTAATTTATTATGCAAAACCGTAAGTAATGCATTATCTAATAATGAATTCAGGAAAATAATAAAAAGTGAAGCATTGCGAAAGGTTGATGGAGATTATGATGTAATATTAAAATCAGTAATTGACAAACCTATACAAACCATAAAAAATGGAGTAAAAGCCAACGGTAATTATACCATTAGAAAACTATTAGAAGATAATAAACCTGAGGCTGACAATAACAGAAAATCAACTAACTTATTTATTGATGAGTTAGTTGAGATGTTTCCTAATATGCAAATTGCAGTACCATTGCACTGCGAAGAATGGGATTCTGATTATAAACCAATAGTAGGTTTTATACCTGCAGATTTTGATGAGAAAACCACAAAAACCATTACCGGTTATACACCCGCAGGTAATATTATTGATATTGATGCAGTAAACAAACCTGAGAGACCTGTAATAATTATTGGATTAAATGAAAGAACTCATCGACCTGGAGATCCTGTTGATGCTCCTAATCCAACTCATTTAAGAGGAGAACCAAATGGTTCAAGAATTCATTTAGAATGGGACTGTTCTAATGCAACAAACGAAAATACTAAAGGATATGTTATTTACCGTAAAGCATATTATGAATCAAATTATCGTGAATTATCTAGATGTTTTGGCATTTATAATAGAACATATTCTGATAATGATTTTGATAGTGATGATGATCCGGGGAGATTATTTTCTTATTATGTTACAACTTTTAATTTTAATGATGAATCTAATGCAACTAACATAATAAATATTCCAGCCCCAAATGCTCCTGCAAAAGTTGCATCATTTGAAGCACAGCAACACTCTTTAAATGAAATAGAATTAAGATGGAGTAATGGTAATGAGGTTTTCGACCATACAAATGTATATAGACATATAATTAATGTTGATGATGATTATGAATTAATTGATGAATTTAATCATAACCAACACTATTATTTTGATCATGATATAGTACCAGGTAAAAAAGTTATTTACAAAATCAACCTTGTTTCAGGTTCAGGAGCTCTATCTGATCCAAAATATGATTTTATTAGAGTACCTTATAGAGATATTTCTGAATATTCTTATGTTTATATTGATAAAATAAAAATAGGTGATTTACGTGGTATTGAAGCATGGATATGTGGAGCACCTGAAATGGAAATTTCATGGGCAAGAGTAGATTTGGAAAGTCATGAAGTTATTAAAAAAGATGAAAAATCAAAATTTCACTTTGATAATCGAACAACTTCTCAAGAATTTGAAAAGCGCAAAGTTGATCCATGGAGACCAGGTATATGGTATGATGCTATTAGTTTTAATGTAATTGAACATGATGTAGGTTGGGGAGAAGTAGATTTAGACTTTAGTGTTGGTTTTAATAAAAAAAATATAGCAAAAACAGGTTTATCAGCAAAAGGTGGAGTTAGTTGGAAATACAAGATAAAAAAGAATGATGAACAATGTGGAACAATACAACTTGATTATTTTGCAGAACCCGAACAATGGATGCTTTTTTCAGGATATGAAGTTGAAATACATGTTAGTGAAACTTCTAAATACAAATAAGAACCATTAAATTTTAGTTTTAAGATAAGGAGTAAACTTACTCCTTATCTTTTAACATTAGTATAAAAAGAATTAATTTACTATATAACAATAAACAATTAAAATGTTTTTTAGCAAAATCAAAATCATTAATATACTGCTTACTCTTAGTTTTTTAATACTATTCTTATCTGCCCAAACCCAAACAATAAGCGGATATATTGAAGATGCTAAAACAGGCGAAAAAATTATTGGAGCAAATATATATTCATTAAAATCACATAAAGGTACTGTATCAAATAACTATGGGTTTTATAGTTTTACAACAAAACAAAAAATAGTAAAACTTAACTATTCGTTTATAGGATATAAAACCGAAACAAAAGATATTGTATTAGCCGGAGATACAATTATTAATGTTTATTTAGAGCCAAATATTGAGCTTGAAGAGGTTATTGTTATAGAGAATAAATCGGAGCAAATAATAAGAAGTTCTCAAATGAGTGTTGTTGAACTGCCAATGAAAACAATAAAAAAATTGCCTGTTTTTCTTGGCGAAACCGATGTATTAAAAACCTTACAATTAATGCCCGGAGTGCATTCGGGCAGCGAAG
Organism: uncultured Bacteroidales bacterium; assembly: GCA_965370965.1. Classification (GTDB taxonomy): domain Bacteria; phylum Bacteroidota; class Bacteroidia; order Bacteroidales; family SZUA-534; genus GH45. Next base: position 3,856 of record CBDUWQ010000224.1, on the reverse strand, counting down.
GCTCAAGTGGGTTGTATGTTAGGGGAGGAGGAGCTGACCAAAATCTTATTTTGCTTGATGGTGTTCCTGTTTATAATGCTTATCACCTTTTCGGATTTTTCTCAATATTTAATGGCAATGCAATAAAAAATATAAAATTAATTAAAGGAGGATTTCCTGCTCAGTATGGTGGTAGGCTATCGTCAATACTTGATATTAGAATGAAAGAAGGAAACAGTAAAGAAATAAAAGGTGAAATATCAATTGGTTTAATTGCTTCAAAAATTACTATTGAAGGCCCTATAAAAAAGAATAAAACATCTTTTATTTTTACAGGTCGCCGAACATATATTGATATTTTAGCAAGACCTTTTATTAAAATAGCTGATGAAAATACCGATGTTGGGTACTATTTTTACGATTTAACCGGTAAAATAAACCATAAGTTCTCCGAAAAAAGCCGTTTATATTTAAGCTCATATATTGGTAAAGACAATTTTTACGGTAAATATAACTATAATGGAATAAGCGATTTAGGGCAAGAGAATAATACAAAAGCCGAAGATTATTTAAATTGGGGGAATATTACAAGTGCTTTACGTTGGAATTATATTATTAACAATAAATTATTTAGCAATACAACATTAACATATAGTAATTATAATTTTAATACAGGAGTATATTTTGAAGAAAAAATTGATAACCAATTTGAAAAATACAACTTATCATATAATTCGGGTATTAAAGATATTTCAAGTAAAATTGATTTTAATTATATTCCAAATACCGAGAATTATATAAAATTTGGGGTAAAACATATTTATCATACTTTTAAACCCGGGGTTAATATAAAAAAATTTAACAGTAATATTGATCTCACAGAAAATATTGATAGCACTTATGGTAATGCAAATATTTATTCAAACGAAATATCAGCATATTTTGAAAACGATTTTAATATTGGAGGTTTAATAAAAACTAATATAGGTGTCCGATATTCAGGTTTTTTTGTAAAAAACAAATATTTTAATGAGCTTGAACCTCGAATATCTACCCGTATTCTTTTAAATGAAAAAATATCAATAAAAGCATCTTATTCAAAAATGATGCAGTATTTGCATTTATTAACCAATTCAACAATTGGTTTGCCTACAGATTTATGGTTGCCTGTAACCGAAAATGTTAAACCACTAAAATCAAATCAATTTGCTTTTGGAATATTCTATAATATTAGTAAAACGTTTGATTTAAGCGTAGAAACGTATTATAAAACAATGCAAAACCTGATAGAGTATAAAGAGGGAGCAAGTTTTTATAGTAGTGTTGGTAATTGGGAAGATAAAATAGAAACAGGTAAAGGCAGGGCTTATGGTTTAGAGGTTTTATTTAAAAAAAATATTGGGAAAACTACAGGTTGGATAGGTTATACACTTTCGCGCAGCGAAAGAAAATTTACTAATCTTAATTTTAATAAGTGGTTTCCTTACAGATACGATAGAACACACGATATTTCAATATCGATAACACATAAGTTTAGTGATAATTTTGATATGGGTGTTAATTGGATTTATGGTACAGGCAATGCTGTTACAATTGCATATTCGCGTTTTCCAAGTTATTTTAATAATAGTCAGCATTTTTTAGAAAATTCTTGGGCTCACTTTTCATGGCGTTTGTTAAATTTTGAAAAAAGAAATTCATATAGAATGCCGGCATACCATAGGCTTGATATAGGTTTTAACTTTTATAAACAAAAGAAAAGAGGAAAAAGAACAATTAGCTTTGGTTTTTATAATGCCTATTGGAGGTTGAATGCGTATTACCTTGATTATGATTTTAATAACAAAACTATGGAAAAAGTAAGTTTATTTCCTATAATGCCTTATGTTAGATATTCTTTTAAATTTTAAATCAAAAAAATTATGAAAACAACAAAATTACTTATTACTGTATTTTTTTTAATAAGCATTTTATCATGCAATAAAAAAAACGAACCAAGTGAAGTTAATATAATTTACGAACTAACAGATGATGTTTCACCTACTAAGGTTTTATTTAAACCTGATATTAATGGTGAAGTAGTTGCAATAACATGGACTATAAATGATGATGGTTTTTATGACCCTGACGAAAAAGAGTGTTATATAGAATTCGAAGAGAAAGGTACTTATAATATTAAGTTTATAGGATATTCCTATGATAAAGGAACTTTAGAAGGTGAAGTTGATATTGAAATACCTGATAAAGCAAGTAAACTGGAAATTGCTGGTTTTCATTTTTCTAAAGACTTAAATAATTTTCCTTTAGAAGATAAAGAATATACTGTATTTGTTAGCTATAGTAACGAAAATGGTTATATTACTAAAACTATTAATCCGGTTGATTTAAATGTTGGCGACACAATATTTTTTGAAGAAACTATTTTGTTTAATGTTAATCCAACAATGAACAATTCTGGTTATATTGGCATGAGTATTAGGCTTAAAGAAAATAATAGTTTTATTATATTTAGTGCTAGCGTTAATATAAGTTCTGCATATTATGTTGGCAGAAATGATGATATAGGTAATATCGAGAGTTTGTATTTAGGTTCTCCTTATGCCTCAAATGATAGTATTACAGGCCTGTTTCTTCTTGCAGATTGGAAGCCATAGCATTAAAATACTGAGTATTAGTGATAAATAAAATTGAAAATAGATTATGTTTATCCGCTTGTTTGCACGAAGCTTGAAAACTTGAGGCTGAAAGCCTCTAAAACATAAGCGCAGGGCAGCGCCCTGTGTTTAATGTAGTTTTAATAAAAAGCAGCCCTGTAGGGGCGTAAGAGATGTTTGGGCAAACAAGCGGACAAGCATAAAAAAAACATATTTATAACAAAAAACTAAAAAAATGAAAATATTGTACCATTTATTGCTGTTTACTATAATGTTATTAAATGCTTGTCACACGCCAATTGATTTAGACTTAATAAATATTGATAACAAAATAGTAGTAAATAGTGCTTTTTCGCCCGATAGTTTAATTAAAATTTACTTAACAAGCGATTATTCTCCATTAATTGATTATTATGAATATGATTTTGAAAATATTAATAGTGCTGCAATTTATTTATATCATAATAATATTATTATCGATACATTTAGTTTTATAGGCAATGGTGAATATCTTTCAAATATTTATCCCCTAATTGGTTATAGTTATAAAATTAAAATACAAGCTGAATATTTTAATAATGTTGAGGCTTATGATTTAATACCCGAAACTGTTCCTATAACTTCAATAAGTTATAAACCAACCGATGATGAAATTTACAATATTAAATTTAATATTGTATTTGCTGATCCGCCTGAAAAGAATTATTATGTTTTGCATTTTCCTCATGAAGAATATTTTATATCTGATGATCCTGTATTTGGTCAATATAATAGCAGAGATGATGAGTATATTTTTGTTTTTGATGATGAAATTTTTAGTGGTAATACATATAGCTTAACAGTTTATGGAAATATAGGTATTCCAAGCCATTGGGACGATTCTACACGAAATTTTCATTTTTATTTACATTCTATTTCAGAAAATTTATATAAATATTTTAAAACCTATAATAAACAAGTAAAAAGAAGGGGCGATGATTTATTAGAATTATATCAAAAGGGTTTAGTTGAACCTATCCCCATTTATTCAAATATAGAAAACGGGCTTGGTATTTTTGGAGGTTTTTCTACCTCTTGCGATTCTGTATTTTTACCAGATTCAATTATAAATAACTAATTTGTTAATTCAATAGATTTATCCTTTTATAAGGTATTGTTCAAAATACTCTAACCTGTATTATGCATAAAAGCGAATAAAAAATTTACATGTTACTACATGTCAG
>CBDUWQ010000223.1:0-6164 GCA_965370965.1 uncultured Bacteroidales bacterium | reverse complement strand
CGATAGTATTGAATATAAGAATATTATAGTTGTATCTAAATAAACACCTCTATATATTTTAAAGGAATTTATGATTTCGCTTTGCTCAATTGAGGTTGTTAAGAATGTTAATTATAGGAGCATTTAATCAAAATGAAATATCTATTTGCAAAATATAGTTTTAAACCGCAACTTACTAATAGTCAACAATTATCAATTAAACGATAAGGTTTGTGAATAATTCAGGTTAAAAGATTTTTTTTATTGTTATATATTTTTTGTAACTTAATGGTGTATTTGAGTAGTAAACCAAAAAAATAAAGTAATGAGAAAAATATATTACATAATTATTAGTGCTTTTTTAATAGGTTGTTCGGGCAGTATCAATAAAAAAAGTGATAAAAGAGTGGTTAAGAGCGTGCTTAATCAATTTATTACAGCAGTTCAAGATAAAAACTACAGCAAGATTGAACAGCTTACCCAAGATGACTTTGTTATTTATGAAAATGGATTGGTATGGAATTTAAAGGAATTCTCATTGGAATTGGAAGCGTATGATAGTGTAAAAATTAATTACGAAATAAGTAATTTACACTTGATAGTTGATGATAATACTGCTCACGCACAGTTTTCAAACAAAGGAACTTTTGTTTACCCCGATACTACTATTGTGCTTAATTTTATTGAAAGCGCAACATTTATTAATCATGATAATAATTGGCAAATAAGGTTTTATCACTCTACCCATTCAAAATAATAAAAAGCCTCCCATATAAAACAGAAGGCTTTTATAAAAAAGTAAATCTATAAGCCGGATCCTGTCATCCCTACTTAAAAGTGGGGAGTTCTATCATTTATCTAGGATTTCAATTGCTTGAAACCTCAATCGGTCTACCCCTCCTGACTATTCATATAAAATACAAAGCGAGCAGCTTTGCTCTACACTAAGGTGCAGAATCAGGATATACATGGCCTTTCATCCCGTGAGAGACACAGCTATAACAGTTGCCTGTTATACTGGTAAGCTCTTACCTTACCTTCTCACCCTTGCTAACCGAAGCTTTCCCTAAGGTTGGCTGCTATTAGCGGTTATTTTCTTCTGCCTTTCTATACCTTCACAAGTATCTTCTGTTTCAGAAACACGGTGCTCTGCGTTGCCCGGACTTTCCTCATCCCGAAGCAAATTCGGGACGCGATAGAACGATTTACTTTGCTGCAAAGGTATATCATTGTTTTTATTATTCCTATGAGAAATAGCTTACGGTTTTTATATTTACAAATTCATATATTCCACAATCACTAAGTTCGCGACCATATCCCGACTCATTAATACCACCAAAAGGCAGGCCGGGCTCTGACTTAACCATACCATTTATTGCTATCGTTCCTGCACATATGTTTTTGCAAGCCCATGTTGCCCTGTCCATATCTTGCGACCATACCGATGCAGCCAAACCAAACCGAGTATCATTTGCTATCTGAATTGCCTCATCATCGGTTTCAAAAGTTTTAATTGCAGCAACAGGTCCAAAAACTTCTTCATTCCACACCGGTGCGTTATCCGGAACATCAATTAATAATGTGGGGTTGTAAATAGTTGACATATTGTCATTTATCTTTCCTCCTGTAATGCATTTTGCACCAAGCTTAATGCTTTTTTCAACTTGATTGTGCAACTCGTTTAAAGCTTTTGCATTTACCATTGGGCCTATAAAGGTTTCTTTATCCATTGGGTTGCCCAATACTAAATTATCTACTAACGACTGAAAATTGGATATAAATTCGTTTTCAATGTTTTTATGAATAATAAATCTTTTGGCAGCTATACAACTTTGACCAGCATTTAAAAACCTTGATAAAACGGCATTTTCAAGTGCATCATTCAAATCTGCATCGTCAAATACAATAAACGGGTCGCTTCCGCCAAGCTCAAGCACTGTTTTTTTTGTATATCGTCCGGCCAGTTCTGCTACACGGCTGCCTGCAAAATTGCTTCCGGTAAGGGTAATTGCTTTTACATGTTTTGATGCAATTACTGTTTCAACTTGCTTATGGCTGATAAGCAAATTTTGAAATACACCATTTGGGGCTCCGGCATCAGTAATAATTTTTTCGATTGCTTTGGCACATTGGGGCACATTTGAAGCATGCTTAAGTAAACTAACATTACCTGCCATTAATGTTGGGGCTAAAAATCTAAAAACTTGCCAAAACGGGAAATTCCATGGCATTACTGCAAAAATAGTTCCCAATGGCTCATATGCCAATTGGCTCATTTGTGCAGTTGATTCCATACGCTTGTTTTTTAAAAACTCAACTGCGTTTTCAGCATAATAACGGCAAACCCATGCACATTTTTCAATTTCGGCTACCGATTGGCTAATTGGCTTGCCCATTTCAAGTGTAATCAACCTTCCATACTCATCTTTGCGTTCCTCAAGCAGGTTGGCAACTTTATTTAATACGCCACTGCGCAACTGAAAACTCTGTTGTTTCCATTGTTTAAATGCTGTACTCGACAGTTCAATTTTGTTTTGAAGGCTTACATTGCTTATCGCTCTGTATTCTTTCTCAACAACTTGCGTAAACGGGTTTTTTGATTTATACATAAGTTTATTTTAAATATACCATAGTAGCACCATATCCATATTCCTTAAATGATGCATCTTGGTACGATAGTAATTTGCTATTTTTATCAAGTTCTCTTCTTATTTCATGTTTTAGAGTGCCATTTCCTACACCATGAATAAATACAGTTTTTTTAATTTTTGCCTTTTTAGCCTCTTCTAATTTTGATTTGAATTTGTCCATTTGAACTTCCAATATTTCGCTGTTTGATAATCCTCTAAAATCATCAAGCAACTCATGTATATGCAAATCTACCTCTAAAATTACTTTATCCTTCTCTTTTCTCGATGAATATTCAACCTTATTTTTTGGTTGCTCTTTTTCTTTTAGCGCCTGTTTTAATTCCTTATCGGTCATGCTATTTAATTCGTTTAACAAGGCACTTTCGGTAATAACCGGGAATAAAATAGCATTTTCATCAAAAAAATCATTTTCCTTATACGCTTTCTCTTTATAGAATTTTACAGGGTTAATTGTTATTGATTTTGTTATGGGTTCTTTTATTCTAAATTCATTTTTTTTGTAAAATATTAGATGGAATATATACTCCGGTATTATATTTACTGAATTTAATCCTAATGTCTCAATTTGCTCTTTAGTATTAGCCTCAATAATTCCGGCCGAATTTGAATTTGATTTTCCGGTATCATCAATATCAATAATGCTGTATAAAACATTATAATTACTATCGTTTATTAAATAAACATTGAGGTCAGAATTGCCCGGCCTGCCCTGTGGTTCAAAAGCAAAAAATATGTTTATATCATCTCCATTGGCATCGTCAATTACAACATCGGGGTAAAAAATATCGTTTGTGTCAACAATAACATCAGATTGAACAACACCGTCGTCTGAATTTGTTGTGTTATTACCTGCCTTTGATTCGTCAACGTATGTAGCTTCTTCAATAACCACAAGGTCTTTAATTGGTGAGGGCACTTCAAATCCAAACTCATTTAATAGCAAAACGCTATATTTGTCAATAATTTTTGTAACCTTTCCTCCACCAACATCATTTAAAAAACGAACCTTATCGCCAATATTAATTTTCATATAGTTTGTAATTTTTTGTAATTAGTTTATAAATAAAAAGCAAAGTTAATTATTTTTGCCGTGAGATAATAAGGGTATCAATCTATTTTTGCTTTAAAGATGCCTTAAACAATATTTAAAAAATAAATACAATGGCTCCAAAGCAAATTAGTATTGATGATTATATTTACCCACTTAGTAATGAGCGTATTGCAAAATACCCGAAAGCTAAAAGAGATGAATCAAAGTTGTTGATATATGATAATGATGGTATTAGTGAAAATATTTTCAAGAATATTGCAGAATATCTACCTGAAAATAGCTTGTTGGTTACTAACAATACAAAAGTAATTAGGGCACGGTTAGAGTTTTTTAAAACCACAGGAGCTCGCATTGAGGTTTTTTGTTTAGAGCCTTATAATCCTGTTGATTATAATTTATCATTTGCATCTGTTAAACAATGTCAGTGGGTATGTTTAGTAGGTAACCTTAAAAAATGGAAAAATGGATTTTTAGAACAAACGATACAAATTGATGGTAAAAATACTCTCCTTAAGGTTGAGCGCGTAAAAATAGTTAATGGTGCACAAATAATTAACTTTTTTTGGGATAACCCGCTTTTAACTTTTAGTGATATTTTGGAGAATTCAGGAAATATTCCAATTCCTCCGTATTTAAACCGTAAGGCCGAAACAGATGATTTGATTACTTACCAAACTGTTTATTCAAAGCATAAAGGGTCGGTGGCTGCACCTACTGCAGGTTTGCATTTTACAAAAAATGTATTTGAATCGTTAAAAAAAAGGAATATTGAAAAGCATGAGATTACTTTGCATGTTGGAGCCGGAACATTTAAGCCTGTAATAGCTGATAATATAGGAAACCATGAAATGCATACCGAGCATTTTATTATAACACCACAAACCATTCCTCCATTAATAAAGTATTTGGGTAACATTACGGTAGTGGGAACTACAACTGTCCGTACGCTTGAGAGTTTGTATTGGATAGGTGTTAAAAATATTAATAATAATAAATTGGTTGAGCCTGTTTATCATTTAAAACAATGGGAGGCTTATGGTTTGCCGCAAAATATATCGGTAATTGATGCGTTAAGCAAAGTTCATGAATTAGTAACGGCTTGGAACAAAGGATATGTTAATGCCAGTACTGCCATAATGATTGCACCAAATTATAGTTTTAAGGTTATTGACAGGCTCATTACCAATTTTCATCAACCCAAAAGTACTTTATTGCTTTTAATTGCGGCTTTTGTAGGTAAAAGTTGGAAAGACATATATAATTATGCCTTAAATAATGATTTTAGGTTTTTGAGTTATGGTGATAGTTGTTTTTTAAGCAAAAAAAAAGAGCAATAATTATCACCCTTTTTTAATAATCATCCATTTTTTTTACTCTTCAGTTGTTTCTTCAGCTTCTTCTTCAACTTCTTCAGTTGCTTCAACAGCAGTTGAGTCAACAACTTCAGCTTCAATAGCTACAGTGTCAGTAACTGGCACCTCTTCTTCGGTAACTACCTCAGTTTCAACTTCTTTTGTCTCTTTTGTTGCATTGTTACAGGCATATAATCCTACTAATGCTACTACTGCAAGCGCTAAACTTAAAAATTTAATTTTTTTCATTGATAATATTTTTATAGGTTTTTCAATAACTTCAAATGTAATAAATCATTTGTTATTTTACAATAGAATTTGTTTTTTTTTTAAAATAATATTCAGTAAAAAGCAACCTTTTTTTTCCGAAGTTCATCTTGAACTTGTTTTATTGAAAATAATTAATGACATTTGTATTAAATGATTTATCAATCAAAATTTTTTATATTATGAAAAAAGTAACTCTATTTATTTTATCGTTTGCTGCAGTATTTGCTTTTACATCATGTGGCGGAACAAAAGATGTAACCAAAGGTAAGAAAGAATTAATAATTCCTTGTGCCGATAAGGGAAGGTCAAATGCTGAATTTTTCAGAGCAAGCAGTGTAGGTAAAAGTCAAGACATGGCTACATCAAAAGACAAAGCTTTGTTAATAACAAAACAGCGTCTTGCTGCGCTAATCGGTTCAAAGCTAAAATCAGTAACTGAAAGATATGTTAATGAAATGGATGCCGGTGGCGGTACAGAGTTTAGCCAAACTTTTGAAAGTATGACACGCGACATTGTTAACCAACAGTTAGCTGACATTACAATAACATGTGAAAAAACATTTGAAGCCGATGGTGGCGGTTATGAAACATTTATTGCCTTAGAGGTAAGCAAAGATGTAATTTATAACGGTATTGACAAAGGTATCTCAAAAGATAAAAAACTTGAGGTATTGTATGACAAGCAAAAGTTTAAGGAAACATTTGACGCTGAAATGTCAAAATTGGATAGTGAATATTAAAAAATATATACTTTAAAAAAAATCAGCACTTTGTTGCTGATTTTTTTTTATAAATTAGTTTTATACTATTACCTAAAAATCTAAAATGAAAATCTATTACAGTTCCGTATTGCACAATACT
>CBDUWQ010000222.1:0-6164 GCA_965370965.1 uncultured Bacteroidales bacterium | reverse complement strand
TTCTGATATTCAAATATATAACATGAATATTTTAACTTAGTAAAGTAGAATTAAAATCAAATAAATGTTTTAAGCCCAATAAAAACCAATTAATTAACATAAACTATATAGAAAAGGTACTATTTAAACATCCTCCTATAATTGTAATGAAAAACCAAACTAAAATTACAGTTGACCACGATAAAGCAGAAGCACTATTTCAGATAATCAAAAACATTTAGCGTTTTCATGTTTTTTGTTGACGTTTTCAAAACAGCACATTTTCAAATAATAGTTAAATATACATTTGCCCATATTTATAAACCCAAATAAAAAAACATAATTATGAAAAAGAAAAACTTATTAACAATTATCATTATGCTCGGAGTTTTTATTTTTAACTCGTGCGAAGAAGACTTAAGCTTAGATGTTGATGTAAAAACAACTTTTAAGAAAACTATTACCACAGATATTCAAAGTGATTTAAAAAACGGCTTATTATCAGATATTCCGTTTTATAATATTGACACATTAGATATTACCGATAATGAAAAACTAAAAGAGAATATTGACAGGTTTAAAGATCTTGAAATTAACAAAATTAACTGCAAATTAACAGGAATTCCTGAAAATGAAAGCATTACCGAATTAAACATATTAATTCCTGAGGCATACATTAGCGTTACCTTAAACAATGTATCAGAAAACAACAATACTGTTGAATTAGATATAACCCCTGAGCTATTAAACACCTTAGCAACATTTCTTTATGCAAACTATAAAGTAACAATTCAGGTTAGCGGTTTTTCAACCTACGCCCCTATGCAGTTAGGTGTTGAGCTAAGTTTTGAATCAACTATAGTTACTCAATTATAAACAGCAATATCATTGATTACCCAAACCTGTCTGCCTAATACCGGCAGGCGGGCAAAAAAACATTAATAAAACATTAACAATCAAGTATATAACTAAATTTTATCAAATGAAAAACATACTTTTTTTAACATTAATTATATTTAGCCTTACGCTTACAGCAGCAGAAGGCGATAGTTGCGACAACCCCATTACTGCAAATATGGGCGAAAATAGTGCAACAACAGTAAATGGTAAACAATGGTTTAAATTTACTGCCACTACTGCCGGCGACTATTTAATTTCAAACAACGAATATTTGGACGAAGCTGACATGGTAATGCTTAGGGTATATTCCGATTGCAACACCGAAATTGACACTTTAGTAGATATGGGCAGTAGCGGTTCCATAGTTATGGTAAGTTTGGCTGTCAACGATTCGGTTATGCTTATGTGGCGAGACGACTACTCGCAAGTTGCTTTTACCTTTAAAATATCAACTGTTGAAACAGGCGAGGCTTTTGCCAAACCAATTGTTATTAACGAACAAGGAACCATTACGTTTCCAGCAGATAAAGAAGAGCTTTATTACTCATATACCTTAACAGATACAGCCGTAGTAATACTATCAGAGGATGACAATAACGGTTATGACTACCAAACGTATTTATATAAAAACAATGGTAATATGGTTGACGATGGATATTTAGATGAGCAGAAATATCACTTAGAGCCCGGCACTTACATAATTAAAATGAAAAGTTACAAAAGCGAATCATTTGACTGGACCTTAACAGAACGTAACTTAATCTTAGGTGAGTATTTTTATGCGCCAATAGTACTTACCGAAACTGCCGAAGTTGATTTTGGTGGCAATACAAACAGGGTTTACTATTCGTTTACAGCCCAAGCCGACGGAAAGATATGCGGAGCAAATATGTCAGAAGCAAATGTTACTATTTATAACGAGAGTAACGGAATAGAGCTGTATAATGCTTATGACATTACTGAGTTTTGCTTTGATATAGAAACAGGGAATGAGTACATTATATATTTAAAAGCTACAGAATATGGCATTGACGAATTTACATGGAATTTTATTGTTGCCGATGGAAGTGGAGAAAGCTGCGACAACCCAATAGTTATTGATGCTTTTGGCACAATTTCATCACCCGAAGGAAGTGGCTTGTTATATTTTAGTTTTAAAGCAAACGAATCCGGTGCTTTTAAAATATCGGATGGTATTGATATTGCAGAAAACAAAGTGGAGCTATATGCCAATTGCAATGATGTAGCCAATGGATTTAACTATGCAATAGAGATAGGTTATGAGGGAGAAATATTATACGAAGCCGATGCAAACGAAGAATTTATTATTGTATGGGACATAGGAGGAGGAGGCCAGCCTACCAAAGAAATATTCACATGGTCAATTATAGCCGATGACACCCCCGGCTTAAGCTGCGACAACCCAATAATACTATCCGAAACCGGCAATGTGCAATATACCGAGGGTTATAGTGAACTTTACTATTCATATACCGCTACACGCGACTGCCGTTTAGAGTTAACCTTTGGCGATGATTTTAGTGGAACACTTAAAATGTATCTTGATTGTGATGGAGAACAACCCGACCAACAATGTTACGGTAACGAAATGGTGGTTTATGCCGAAAAAGATATTACATATATTTTTAAATGGAGTTTATACTATGAGCCTTACAACTCATTTACTTGGACAATTAATGAAGAGGATTATCATGGTGGAGAAGTGTGTAAATATCCACAAGTGATAAGTGAACCGGGCGATATTGAATTTACCCAAACCGAGTGGGACTCAGAATGGTATTACTCATATACAGCAACTATTGACGGTGCCATAAAAGTAAGCGATGGTAATAACGAGAGTTTAGTTGTTATATATTCAGATTGTGATGAGCAAAACGGATATGTATATAGTAGTATTGGCGAGTTAACTACAACAGGAACAACAGGAGTAACCTATATAATTAGATGGACTAATAAAGAAAACGAAGCTTTTACCTGGTCTCTTATTGAAGAAGAGGGAGTACCCGGCGAAACATGCAACAACCCAATCATAATATCAGAAGTAGGTAGCCTAAATTCTCCAAAGGAGTTTGAAGTTACAGCAACTACGGGTTATACATACTTTAGTTTTACTCTAGATGAGAATAAAATGTTGGTTGTTACCGATGACGATAAATACAATAGTGTTGCTATTGATACAACTTGCGATTTTAATACAGCATCATATGGAAATTCGGGTGAACTTAGTACCGAGATTTTAGCAGGCACAACTTATATTATCCGTTGGGAGAGCACGAACAGCTCAGGCTTTACATGGACAGCCTATAGCCGCGATTTATTGCCAGGTGAAACACCACATACTGCAATTGTAATACCTACCCCCGGCGATATCGAGTTTTTAAATGAAAGGGCAGAATTATACTATAAATATACTGCTACGCAAAATGCTGCTATTGAAATGAATACCAATGCCGAAAGTCCTTATGTAAATAACGGCTCGCTTAAATATGTTGACGAAGGTGAAACTATTATAATTTGGTGGGTAAACCCCGACGAAACTGCCTTTACATGGACTCTTGTGGAACGCGATATTATTGATGGCGAAACTTGCAGCAACCCAATTGCAGTTACAAGTGCCGGTAATGTGGTTTGCAATGTGCAGTTAAAAAATGTTTATTACAGTTATAGTCCTACCGAAAATTCAATAATAAAAGTAACCGATGGTGATAACAGCCACTATGTATATGTTACAAAAGGTTGTAATGTTAGCAGCTATTACTACACTTCTGATGGTGAAATTGCGTTTGAAGCTGCAACATCGGATAATATTATTATTAGATGGAACAATAACAGCATGGAGGAATTTACATGGAATATTGTTGAAGAAACACCACAAACAGGAGAAACAGCAAATAATCCTATTGTGATTGACGAGCCAACAACTGTTGAATATATTGGTACAAATAAAGGTCTTGTACGCAACTACTATTCATATACACCAGCCGTAAAACAGCAGGTAAAACTGTCGCTTGTTAATTTTGCAATGGTTTGGGATGCTGCAACCGGCGATACAATTTCAGAGGTATATTATGATTCAACAACTTTTGTGGCAAATAAAAATTCTAAATACATTATTGTTTGGGAATTAGGCAGTGGTACTATCGATACTTTAACATTAACAGCTACCGAAATTCAAGAAGAAACCAACACGGTTACATTCAATATATCAAATGGCGATGGGGCTGTAGCCGATGCATCAATAGCAATTAATGGAATAACCCTTACAAGTAATAATACGGGTAATGCTACCATTGAGCTTGAAGATGGAACATATAATTACACAATTACCGCTAGCAATTACGAAGAGTTTACAGGCGAAGTTGTTGTAAACGGTACGGCAATAACCGAAACCATATTATTAACACCCTTGGGAGTGGAAGAAAATAATCAGGCAACTGTAAATATTTATCCAAACCCAACAAAAGGAAACATTACAATTGAAAGCAACAGCAAAATATCCAAGCTTAGCTTATTTACATTTGATGGAAAGCTTGTTAGTTTATATTACAACCAAGTCAATACGTTAGATATTAAACATTTAGAATATGGTATTTATTTATTGCAATTACAAGTGGGTGGTAGTGTTATTACAAAAAGAATAATAAAAAATTAATGGTGGTACACAATTAATTTTTCTTATTCTTTATATAATCATAAATCGTGCATCTTTAATCTTACATATTTGAGATTTACGATGCACGATTTTTGATTTTTAATTCAACCTAAATTATTGACACAACAATACTCCGCTTATTGCGGGGACTGTCAAATTCGCACAAAAAAATATTTTGCCAAGTACTCAAACCCATTTCTCCGTTAATTATAGGTATAGTTTCCGAAGGGCCAACAATGCCCGCCTTTAAATGCGAGTCGCCGTTATTATCCTGTGCATCATGTTCCCAAACTCCTGCCGGAATAAGCTTGTTAAACAGTGTTATCACATCATTTTGCACCGATTCGTCCCAATTCTCCTGAATCATAATACCGGCCGTAGCACCCTGCACATAAATATTAATTAACCCTGTTTTTACCCCGCTTAAACTAACTATTTTCTCAATCTTGCTTGTAATATCATACAAACCGTTATGTCTATCTGTGGTAATAAATAAATGTCTCTTGCATAATCAATATTATTTTGATAATTATTATATTGCTGAATTGTTATACCAATTGTATAGCAAAACGTTCGATAAATAAATTAGAATATATTTTTCTCTTTCGAGGCAAAAATTCTTTGCATAGCCTTAGTTACGCAAATAATTTTTAACAAAGATAAGAGGGAAATATAAATGATTTATATCGGGTGGTTTGCTTTATTATTGGTATTATACCAAAAATAAGGAATATTATGATACAAAAAGACATAAACTGGGTATCGAAAGACAGGTTACAGTTTTTTGCCCACACTTGGCAACCCGAAAAAACCCCAAAGGCAGTTATTATATTGGTACATGGCTTTGGAGAACACTGTATGCGCTATACCCCGTATTTTGAACTTCTTGTTAAAGAAGGCTTCGCCGTATTAGGCTTTGATATTAGAGGACACGGGCAAACAGAAGGTAAACGTGGTACAATTGCATCATACAATGCACTTTTAGACGATATTGAAATGGCCTTGCAAAAAGCCAAAGAACTTTTTAGTGATAAACCACAGTTTATTTATGGGCATAGCATGGGCGGAAACCTTGCTTTAAACTATTTGTTGCGCAGGCAACATAAAATTAACGGTGCAATTATATCATCGCCATGGCTGGGCTTAACCAACGAACCAAATATTGTATTAAAAGGAATAGTTTCTATTCTGAAAAAAATATTACCCAATATGACCATTGATAGCGGATTAAAAACGGAACATATGTCAACAATTAAACAAGAGGTTGAAAAATACCGTACCGACCCGCTAAACCATGGACGCATATCATTCCGCCTTTTTAGCGAAATAACAAATTCGGGTTTATGGGCAATTGAAAACTCAAACAAGCTTAAAACCCCTGCACTTATTATACACAGTACCCATGATTTAATAACCTCGCCCATAGCATCAGAAAAAGCAGCACAAAACAATAAAGAAAAAATTGAGCTGATTAAGTGGGAAAACTGCTACCATGAGCTGCACAACGACACAAAAAGAACAGAGGTAGCCAAAACAGTAACTGATTGGATAAATAAAAATTTATAGAGGTGTTAACTTAGTTACAATTATTTTTATTATCTTTGCATAAATA
>CBDUWQ010000221.1:0-6169 GCA_965370965.1 uncultured Bacteroidales bacterium | reverse complement strand
TGACTTTCGTGGTAAAAAAAGCATAGCTGCCAGATAAAGCAGCCATAATTCCTGTTAAAAAAACAATCATGCCAATGCCAAAAAATACATTATAATCGGTTGGGCATTTTTTTAACAGATATAACCGTGCTCCCGAGCACCAACAGAAAAAGCGGTAAACTCCTTTTATTGAACTCTCTGATGTTTGTTGTTGAATAAAATCCATATATAAATAATAATAGATTGTTAGATTATGAGAATTGAGCCCGCCTTAAGGTAAACCTGACCTGCCCAAATTGTTCAGGTTTACCTTAAGGTGGGCTTATTCGGGCAGGTAGTGAGAAAACTCCTACACAACAGAATGTCAAGCTGTTATAGCTGAAAATTGCACTGCTATAACATATTGATAATTAAACGCTTACAAAAACATAACGAACTGTTAATATAACATATCAAACTTATAAAATGTTATCATCAATTCAAAAAAATATATCAACAAACAACCCACCCATAATTATTAATTGATTTAGTATATTTGCAAACATTAAATTGCAAAATTATAAACAGATGGGACATAAAGCTGGGTTTGTAAATATTATAGGTAATCCTAATGTTGGCAAATCAACATTAATGAATGCCTTTGTTGGCGAAAAAGTTTCAATTATTACCAGCAAGGTACAAACTACTCGTCATCGGATTTTAGGAATTGTAAACAGCGATGATTTTCAGATGGTTTATTCAGATACCCCCGGAATACTTAAACCAAACTATAAGCTGCAAAAATCAATGATGAAATTTGTTGACACAGCCATTTCTGATGCCGATGTAATACTTTATGTAACCGATGTAGTAGAAACATTTGACAAAAATGAAGAATATATCCAAAAGGTAAAAAGAACATCAATACCTGTTATTTTGCTTATTAATAAAATTGATTTAACACAGCAAGATAAGCTGGAAAAATTGGTAAGTAAATGGAAAGAAAAACTGCCTGATGCACAAATATTCCCTGTTTCGGCAATTAATAAATTTAATGTTGATATTGTATTTAAAAAAATATTGGAATTACTGCCCGAGAGCCCCCCATATTTTCCAAAAGATACATTAACCGATAAAACAGAGCGGTTTTTTGTGCAGGAGATTATACGAGAGAAGATATTTATAAACTATAAAAAGGAGATACCATACTCGGTTGAAGTAAATGTTGAGGAGTTTATAGAGGAGGAATCGATAATACGGATACGTGCAATAATATATGTATCGCGCGATTCGCAAAAAGGAATTATCATTGGTCATCAGGGTAAGGCCTTAAAAAGAGTAGGTACTCAGGCCAGAGGCGATATAGAGGCATTTTTTGACAAACATGTATATTTACAGCTTTATGCAAAAGTACTAAAAGACTGGCGTAATAAAGATAACAGCCTTAAAAAATTTGGGTACGAACAGAGGTAGGGGAGGTTCAAAGTTCAAAGTTTAAAGGTTCAAGTTTAAAGTTCAAAGTTTAAAGTTTAAGGTTTGAAGGTAAAAATAAAAAAAGGAGTGTTAATTAAATAGCATAACAACAAATAAAAAATGGCAAATATTTTAGCAATAGTTGGAAGACCAAATGTAGGAAAATCGACCCTGTTTAACAGGTTGATAGAACAAAGAAAAGCTATTATTGACGAAGTTGAAGGTGTAACCCGCGATCGTCATTATGGAAAATCGGATTGGAATGGTGTTGAATTTTCGGTTATTGACACAGGCGGTTATGTAACCAATTCATCTGATATTTTTGAGAGCGAAATACGCAAACAAGTTATGCTGGCTATTGACGAGGCCGATGTTATACTTTTTTTGACTGATGTTATGAGCGGAATAACCGATTTGGATAATGGTGTAGCAGTGATATTACGCAAATCAGGCAAAAAAGTAATTGTTGGGGTTAACAAAGTTGACAACAACCAACGTGCTTATATGACAGCCGAGTTTTATTCGCTTGGTTTGGGCGATGTATATGGAGTATCATCAATAAACGGGTCGGGTACAGGCGATTTGCTTGATGCAATTGTTGAGGGCTTTGAGAAAATACAACCAAATGAAAATGACAATAGATTACCTCGAATTGCAGTTGTTGGCAGACCAAATGCAGGCAAATCGTCGTTAATTAATGCCCTGCTTGACGAAGAACGGAATATTGTAACCGATATTGCTGGAACTACACGCGATTCAATAAACACTAAATACAATAAATTTGGACACGAGTTTGAGATTATTGATACTGCCGGGGTTCGAAAGAAAAGCAAAGTTAGCGAAGATCTCGAATTTTATTCTGTAATGAGGGCTATTCGATCTATTGAAGAATCGGATGTTTGTTTACTGTTAATTGATGCCGAAAGGGGTTGCGAAGCACAGGATGTAAATATTTTTCATTTAATTGAAAAAAACCGAAAGGGGGTTGTGGTTTTAATTAACAAATGGGATTTAATTGAGAAAGATACCCATACAGTTAAAACTTATACCCAAATGGTTAAAGAAAAGCTATCGCCCTTTAGCGATGTTCCTATTTTATTTGTTTCGGCCTTAACCAAACAGCGTATTTATAAAGCCATTGAAACGGCAATGGATGTATTTAAAAGCCGTAAACAAAAAATAACAACATCAAAACTTAACGAGTATTTGCTTAATGTTATTGAAGCCTATCCGCCACCAAGTATAAAAGGAAAGTTTATTCGTATTAAATATTGCACTCAACTACCCACAAACACACCCCAATTTGCTTTTTATTGCAATTTGCCCCAGTATGTTAAAGATCCGTATAAACGATACCTTGAAAACAAACTAAGGGATGCATACAATTTTACAGGTGTACCAATTCAGATTTTTATGCGCAAAAAATGAAAATTTTGTGAGAAAAAAGTATTGAAAAGGATTATGATATGTGGAACACTGCCATCCTTGGCGGTAATTGTTGTGTAGCTTTGTTTTGTATCCCTTGTTACCACACGATTGTATTGTGTGGTAATTATCTATTAACAAGCATTATTAATACACTTTGTTCTTCACTATAACTGCATTACTATAAACATAATCCTCTGCTCTAAAAACCAAACGTTATCTTTCTATTATTTATCTTATTTGTAAATCAGACCATGCAACCTTGAATCAGCAAGCCTAACAGGTCTTTG
Source organism: uncultured Bacteroidales bacterium (assembly GCA_965370965.1). GTDB lineage: Bacteria > Bacteroidota > Bacteroidia > Bacteroidales > SZUA-534 > GH45. The sequence continues at coordinate 3,023 of CBDUWQ010000221.1, read as the reverse complement.
TTGATTAACAATTGATTAGGCAAATTTACATTCACTTATTTTAGTGAGACCTGTTAGGTCTGATTGCCTAAAACAGAACACATTATAAAAACACTTGCGGATATTAGGTGTAATCGTGTGGTAGCGGGGAATAACGGGAGATAATCGTATAACCTATTTAGTTTAATTACATAGTATAGTTACAATATTATAAACAGCAAAAAGCCCTCTGATAAATCAGAGGGCTTTTTTACACATTTTATAAAAACTTCATCATATGAAGTTTTATCTATAAATCATTATTTTTTAACAACTCTTTTTGTTGTTCTATTATTATTGCTGTCAATAACAGTAATTAAATAAACACCTTTGTCAAGGTTATCAGTATTTATATCCATTTCGTTATTTGTAACAGGAATTGTCATAACAGTTTGTCCTAATACATTGCTAACTACCATTTGAGTAGCATTGCCAAGGTTTTTAACAGTTAAGTTACTATTAAACGGATTTGGATAAACTTTTATATTATTCAAATCATACTGAACACTACCATTTTCAGGTATATCAATAGCCATGTCTAAGTTCAAGTCAATTGCATAGTTGCTTATACCATTATTTGCCCAAGAATCATTTTTTATTAAATAACAATAACCACCACCATCCGGTTGCTTAACATAGTTATCTTCGCCTATTCTGAATCTTAAATCTACATTACCAGTATAAATTTCTATAGCTGCCCAAAATATATAACCATCGCTATTTGGTATAGATAGATTGGCATCATCCTTAAAATTAAGAGTTAACCATGTAGCAGTATCGCTTATTACCATTGTATATAAATCTGAAGCTATACCTAAATCAATCATCTCTGTCTTATCCTCATTTTCTCCAAACATACGGGCAATAATGCTAAAATCACCATTTTCAATAGCAGCAATTTCAGCGGCATTATTTGTATAATCATCAATATAAACACTTAAGCTTTTAACTTGAAAATTTTCAATTGATGCCGGAAAAGTAAAACGTTGTGCCATAACATCACCATCTAGTCCTCCATCTGCCCAGTCTCGGTTACTTGCAATTGTAAAATCATTCTCCATACCTTTTCGTATCCTTGAGTAACGATTACCGCTTGTTACATCAAACTCATAACCCCAGCCGTTATCTCCAGGATTTTCGTCATTAGCAGCCATATCAACTGTCATTGATACTTGATAGTGCGCAACATCAGCAGGAGTATAATCCACTTCAACTTTTAATGTATCATTACTATAACTCCAAACAGTTTGTGGTGTTGATGTAAATGTTTCATCTAATACACCATCTTTAAAAATTTTGGCAGTTAATTTAGTATCTACGGCATCGCTTGAGCCATTAGCATAAACAGCTGATCTAAATTGAACAAAATTACCTACAACCACTTGAGGTATTTCAGTATATCCACCCCAAAAATTCTCAGAATTTTCAGATGATATACCATAATTTTCTTCTGTAGCATCATAAAGATAATCAGCAAACCCATCTTTTAAAATAATATCATTAACTGATCCCTCATAAAATGCAATATCATCTACTAACCACATGTAATGTGATGCACCTACCATAGATAGACGTACATATACAGCATCTTTACCTCCAACATATTCACTTACATTTACATGAAAATCAAGCTCTGATGGAGTGTTTGAAGAATGCACATTAACTGGAGTTAATGTATTAATGCGTATTGAAGTCCAATCACCAGAACCATCTGCAGGATTATAATTTGAACTCACATCAACATTTAGTAAAGAGCTGCCAGAATTACAGCAATAACGAAAAACATTCCTTGAGTTAAACATTACACTTGGAAAATCTGAAAAATCAAGAGGCCCATATTGAAGTGAAGCATTCATTTCAACAGGAGATGTTACCATTTCCCCTTCAGCTGTCATATTAAAATAGTCTGCCTCAAGCATTAAAAAACCATTGTCGGTTGATGTGCCATCAGGAAAGGATGCAACATCATCACTATTAGGTGTAAATGCTGTTTCATCAGGAGAACTAGTATAAACTCCCCTTGGTCCCACATCGCTCCAGTGCCAAAAATAGTTTAAGTCGTTGTTGTCAATAATTGTCCAACCATCGGGCAGGGTAGCAGTTACGTCCAATAAATAACCTTGGTCATCAACCTCAACGGTTGAGCTCCATTCTGCACCATCAAAGTCTTCCGACCAAATAACATCACCGGCTGCTTTTGTCGGTGCTTGTACATTCGCTTTTGCTTTCTCAAGAGAACCAGCTTTAGTTAAAGCACAATTTTGTGCAAAGGTTAAGCCGGTAAAGGCAAGAAAAGCAACTAATAAAGTAAATTTTCTCATAATAAAATAGATTTGGGTTAGTAAAAAATATAATTTAACAAATATATAAAAAACAATACTTTTACCTAATTAATTTAGGTAATTCGGTAATGTTAATACGTGTAATTTTTATAAACACAATAAAAGCTTACACAAAAAAATAGGTTACAAAAGTAATATTATTTTAAAAATATTCAAATTATTAAATTAAAAAAAGGATTCAATTTTTTGAATCCTTTTTTTAATTGTCGGGGTAGCAGGATTCGAACCTGCTACCCCCCCCCGATACCCAATCGGGATACACTAACCAAACTGTGCCTGTCTGAATTCTATGAATAAATTTTCAATATATTAAATTTGACAGCATTAAGAGAAAAGATTAATTTACGTTTATGGAAGATAGCTATTGAGTTACACAAAAAGAAAAGAGGTTAACAAATAAATTGCTAACCTCTTGATTTTCAATGTCGGGGTAGCAGGATTCGAACCTGCGACCCCCTGCTCCCAAAGCAGGTACACTAACCGGACTGTGCTATACCCCGAAATATGTTGTTCTATTCTTCTTAATCAAAGAGGGTGTTGAACCTACGACCCTCCCGAATGCTAATCGGGATACACTAACCGGACTGTGCCTGTCTGCCGACTGGCAGGCTATACCCCGAAATATGTTGTTCTATTCTTCTTAATCAAAGAGGGTGTTGAACC
>CBDUWQ010000220.1:0-6197 GCA_965370965.1 uncultured Bacteroidales bacterium | reverse complement strand
ATAATCAATATGTTAACTGCTTTTTCAAAAAGTTTATGAATTATTCAGGTTAGGTCCAAAAATAAAGTTAAATCTATATTTTGGAAAAATCGGCCAACTTATAGAAGTATTTTTTGCATAAAGGAATGTTCGCTTCTTTCGTTTATTATATTCAAAAGTGTAAATATTTGCAAATACCCGTGGATGCAGACAACCAGTTTTAATAGCTTTTTCCAGATGCTTTTCAAATTCGGTAAAACCATAAGAATAATGCAATAAGGTAACTATGGCTGTGCTTGTAACAAAACTGCATTTTCCATGATTCTTTAATCCACTCATATCTATGCCTATCATTCTTTCGCCCGGAAAATTACCTTTTAATTTTATTATCCTAAGAATATGACTGGCATTTTGCCTAAAAATATTATATTTTTCTGGTGAATATTTTAATCGCTGCTCCTTTTCATACCTGCGGGCAAACGCCCTGTTTAAAACCGAGTCGATACTTTCAAAATACTGCCTCCGCAATAAAGGGTATTTATTATCAATATCATCCCAATATATTTCAGGCAGCTTTTTTAATACAGCCAACTCTTTTAAACATTCGGGTTTTGCCCCTTTTTGTACCGACAGTTCCAACAACTTTTTTGAGTGTGCAAAATTGTTGGCCATTACGCTTATTTGTAGGGCAATAACAATATCAGTCAAAAATGGCGCATCGTACTTACAAAACAGAGCAACATATAAACTATCTGTTTTTTCAAAATCTTCTGCCACCATTATTTCTTCTATTTCAACTATTTTTTTATGATAATCAAGATAATTAGGTTCGGCTACTTGCCCAATACCAATTAACCTTACAAAAAGAATTACAATTATTACTATGGCTTTTTTCATAAAAAAATAATTAAAAAAACACTTTAGATTTTACCCAAAGTGCTTTTTGTAAGTTTTAATCACATGGGTTGTGGGCGTAATCTTTGTCGAAATTACCACTTTGTAAATCTAAACTATCACAACCTGATCCTTGTGAGGATACCCATGTTGTAGCTACACCTCCAACACATTTTGATAAAGTACTAAACTCATTTTCCTTAAAGCTTTCAAACTTATCGCATTTTAATGATTCTAATTTAATTTCCATTTCACAAAATTTAAATTATTAATAAATAAAACTAATTTTGCACCATGCGCTTTGGTGCATTGCCTGTATGCTTTCCGGTTTGCGCTAAATTTGGTTGGTATGCAGGCATTTTATTCATGTTAATTAACAAAAATTGAACATAACAAACATAAAACAGTTTTTATTGTTATGCAAGTCGGTTTTGGCAAAAAACTTTGAGCGTTAAATATTTACGCATGAGCGTATATACATTTTTTACAGGCGTATATGATTTTTTTATAAACGCATATTTTTTTTGAGATACTCAAATAAATACTTATTTCAATCTTCTATTGATAAACTGTTTACAACTAAAACAAGCTATGTTTTCTCCTGTCAAATTAATTATACTATATTTTCTTTTGTCTTAAAACAAAAGAAACAAAAATTCAAGGCTAACTTTACTCTGCGTTCATCATCAAGTTGTAATCTAAGTTTAATCGGGTGATTTTCGAGCAAGCTCTCAACTTCCAGATTTCACTAAGACTACAACCTGTCTCTTTAACTTGATTAAAAATGCCATCCTTAATGATATATCAATTTATTATTTTAAGTAATTAATTGTAAACCTCAATATTTTTTATTGTATATTCATTTTGTTCTTAATCATTTTGTTCACTAAAGGCAATTGCCTTGCTGATACATTTAGGTTCAAACCTCCTTGTAAAACAACTTTGCAATTTCTTTTATCCAACATCTCAATTTTTTCTAATGATACTATAGAGTTTCTATGAATACGCAACCATATACAGCTATTCATATTTTTTAAAATTGCCTCTACCTTTACCAAACTTTTACTAAATGTAAATTTCTCCTTATTCTTTACGTAGTGTATAGTAGAACAAGTTTCTTCACAAGTTACTGCAACAATATCTTGTATGTTTATTTTTACTGTCTCTTTTTGGTTCTCAAATACTATAAATTCATTTTTCATAATGTTTGTGGTTTTAATTTGGTTTTACAGTCAACTATCCTGTGCGTTTGCAAAATTTGGCTCTTTTACAAGCTAAGTGTTTTGCCTGTGCGTTTGGGCTTGTAAATGTGCCAAATGCGGGTTGGCTTTTCTTTTTTTCATTATTAATTATAAAGTTTGTTTACTTGAAATTCTGTCGTTCCTGCATGAAACACAACTATCAAATATAATCACCAAATATTTTTTATTCTTTCATTTTCCATGTTTTCCATTCCTCTTGAATTTCGGGACTAATATTGGTTTGAGGATCTTGCTCTTTGCCATTAACTAAAATTGAGCGAATTGACACTTCCTCTTTTAAATAATCTGACAGCCCCTGATATGAAATATTACCGTTGGTTTCTTCAATTTTCTTTAATAAATAATAGGTAAACATACCATGCTTATTCTCTTTAAAAGGCAACGACGATTGATTTCCCGAGCTTGCTGTAAATACAACAAGTTTCTTTTTTACAGCCTCTTCGGTTTTTTTAGGTACAATTTTTATCCCTCTTGCCGACAGCAACCCTTGATTTCTCGCTCCACCGCTAAAGCACGCATCAATAAAAACAGTTACCTTTTGCGACGGATACTCAGTTAAGCTGGCATAAAACTCAGTAAGCTTAATACCACCAAATTCCAAATCGGTGCCACTGGCATCAACAGGTATTAAATAAGGCTCCTTTGTTTGCTCATGCGGAAAACCATGCCCTGCATAATATACTAAAAGCTCGGCTTTACCCTGGGTGCTTTTTAAAATTATATTAATACGCCCAAGTCCCCTTTTCATATCCATATACCTTGCATTCTCATAGTACAATATATTCTCCTCTTTAATATTAAGTACATTTATACACATATTTTTAAACCCTTTTGCATCGTTAATGGCAAAATCAACATCGCTTTCCGATTCTAACCCCGATTGATATGAACTGTAATCTTCGTTTCCAAAAATTAATGCAAAACGGTAAGGGTTAGCTGTTTTATACTCAATATTAACCGGTGTCGATATTGTTTCGCCTGCAAGGTTTACTGTTCTGATAATAATTTTATTATCTCCATTTTGCAAAGGCAATGTCTGTTTAATTTCATAATTACAATCGCCTTTTGCAGATAATGGATTTTTAGTATTTGAAAAAAGCTTGTTATTTAATAAAATGCCATACGATTTTAATACTGAATTTGATTTAACACAAACCTGAATAATTGCAGTACCCTCAGTATTTTCTGATTTTGCCAACAATGGGCTTATCCATGTAATTGTTGTAACCTGAGGAATTACATATTTAATATTTCTAATTTCAGATTGCGTAATGCCACCTTCGTTTTCGGCAGTTATTTTAATTCTGTTATTGCCTTGGGCAAGCCTAATTTTTTTAACATAGTTTAAATAACACTCAGCTGAACCCCCTTTAGCAGGCGAATTTTTAGTGTAAAGCAGTTTGTTATTATTATATACTTCAACTTTTTTAACATTTGCTTTTGATTGTATGCAAGCTGTAATTGTTGCTAAAGGTTCGTAAACAACAGTATCGGTGCCCGGAGACACCCAGCTTATCGATGTTTTTTCGGTTTGCTCATAAATAATAACTCTTGTTTCAGATATACTTTCGCCCGTTTTGTTTGCTGCAATTAAAGCAATTGTGTTATTTCCAAATACCAAATTAATCTGCTCATCAATATTTATCCTTTTTAAGCCGGTCTTAAGCTTTGAATAAACGGCAATACCATTAACTCTTATCTCAACCTTATCAATTGGTATTTTAGAGTTAATTTGTGCTTTTACCCTACTTAACGAAATATTACTAACAGTATCGGTTTTAGGTGATATCCAATGCACAAGAGGTTTTTCGGCAGGCATAAAAATTAGCTTTCTAAGCTCGGCCTCCTTTACATATTTGCTTGTAGTAATGGTTATTTTTATTTTGTTTATACCATTTTCCAATAGTACTTTTTGGGTTAAAATTCCTCCATTGGCGGGCATTTGTATTGTATTTTGTTTACTGCCATTTATAAAAACATTTATTGTTTGCCTGCTAACCGATGGAGTTATTAACGCTTTTAACACAAAATTTTTAGTGCTTGTTTCTAATTCGGGCTGAGCCGGCGATATCCACGAAAGTGCTTTATCAGGAAGATTTATAAACGAAACCTCCCTATTACTGCTTAACCCTAAACCGTTAATGTTTTTTGCTTTTATCTGTATCGTGTTTATGCCCTCTTTTAAAACAACAATTTCTCTATATTCCAAAAAGCCGTTTTCAGTAGTTTCCAACATCAACTCCAATCTGTTTTTTGTTGAAAAGAGTTCGCCATTCAAATAAACCTTAATACTTTGCAGGCTTGTCTACGAAAATATTTTTGCCTCTACTTTAACAGATGCATCTATTACATCGGCACGGTTATTAGGTAATATCCACTCAATTTTTGGAACCTCACTTAATGATTGCTTGTTTTTTTAACAGCGCTGTGTTTTATCGGTGTGATTTTCAAACTCTCCGAATTCCACACCTGTACACTTTTTGCCTTTTCTGATAAAGAAATAAAAGACTTTCCGTTACTGCAAAATTGAACATATTTAATATCCCCCTTTTGCTCAGGCGATTTAAACTCCAACCTACCCGTTTGCAAATTTGTAATAATAACAAGATTATCTTTGCCACCACTTAATATATAATTACCGTCAGTACTAAAATCTAAAGTTAGTATCCCCTCTTTGTGAATAAATAAAGTGTTTAGTCTCTCTCCGCTATGGGTATCCCACAAATTAATATGCTTATCGTCTCCACCGCTTATTATTACGCTTGCATCGGTATTAAATTTTACAGTATTAACAATATCCAAATGGGCATTAATTGCCTTTAGGGCAGTACCTGAATTTACATCCCAAACCCTTATGGTTTTATCATTACTGCCTGTAACTATTTTATTACCGGTAACTGAATAATTTATACAATTAACAGCCTGTGTGTGCCCTATTAATGTTTTCTCTTTTACCTTTTTTAATAAATTCCAAATAATAACGGTTTTATCGCTACTAGCCGATGCAATATAATTACCATCAGGACTAAATTCTATACAATTTATTAAATCCTTGTGCCCCTTAAAAATATGGTATATTTTTGCCGATGCTAGATTCCAAACAGTAACCCTTTTATCATCTCCGACCGCAGCAATATATCGCCCATTCGCTGAAAAGCTAATTGATTTTGCTACCTGTTTTAACCCATTTAGTGTGGCAATCCGTTCAAAACTATTCGACTTGTAAATTGAAATTGCCTTATCGTTTGTTGCAATAGCAATGTATTTACCATCATTGCTATATTCGGCAGCATATATTTGTAAACCGTTTGAACTTATATTGTTTTTAATTATAACTTGTCCAAAACTATTAAACCCAAATAGCACAAAAAAAGCAATATAATAGAATCTCATAATGGTATAGTTTAATTGTTAATTAAGTAACAAAATTAAAAGATTATCCTAAATTCCACATCTATTTAGCATTTCTTATCTCAAAAAGGTGTTTATTTATCAATATAATATAGCTTTTAATAAAAAATTCAATACATTTATACACTTAAAACGTAAATACTTATAAACAAAATATTTTTTGCAAATAATACCAATTTCAAATAATATTCAACTATAACTCAAATAATACCCAATATGACATTCAACTGGAACTCAAAAGTAATTTTGATAGCAGAAGACGAACCTGCTAATTATCTTTTTATCGAAAAAATATTACTCCCAACGCACGCCACATTATTAAGAGCCGAAAATGGCAGTGAAGCTATTAATTTGATAAAACAAAATTCAAGTATAAATTTGGTTTTAATGGATATTTATATGCCAATTATTGACGGGTTTGAGGCTTCAAAGCAAATTAAAAAAATTAGACCTGATTTGCCCATTATAGCACAAACTTTTCATGAAGGTCAAATTGAAGAAGGGAAAGTGGAGAATGCTAAATTTGATGACTTTATTAAAAAACCCATTAATATTAATAAACTGCTTGTTATTATAGAGAAATATTTAAAAAGCTAATCTAACCTGAATAATTCATAAACTTTTTGAAAAAGCAGTTAACATATTGATTAT
>CBDUWQ010000219.1:0-6212 GCA_965370965.1 uncultured Bacteroidales bacterium | reverse complement strand
TAAAAAATCAAAGGTCTCTGATAGTTGAATATGTCTAGGTCTAATTATATCTTGTATAATTATTATTCCTAAAAAAGAGACAATTGCCCAGTATGATAATATTTTCATGTTGGGTTTTTCTTTTCTTTCCTTATTAATCTCATATTTAACATTAGTAAAATTCATCATCTCCTCAGCATTAAGTACATCCTTCTGATATTATCGCAATTAAATTAAAACTCCTTATATTTATGCATTTATTGTCTAAGGTGTTCACAAAATAGCACCCAACTATTCAGTTAAATAACTATTTGTACCAATTTACCCATTAGTACTTTTAACAAAAGTAACTTTTTAATAGGGTAAAACATGTTTAACGGGTCATATAAATAAATAAGCCTTAAAACCATTTTATATTTAAAATCTCACCTTTTTAAAGTTGTTGTTATTGTTTGCCCGGGAGCCCTTCTCGGGTATTTTTATTTGTAATTTGAGCTATAAACAGTCCTGTAAGCACAACTGCTATCCCAATTATTTTAATATAACCAATTGTTTCGTCAATAATTAACCATGCAAATATTACTGTAAATACCGGAATACTATTGGCAAATGATGCTGCTTTAGTTGGACCAAGCTCTCTAATTCCGTAAGTATTAAAAATAAAGGCTATTGATGAAGCTAAAATGGAAAGTGCCAATATGGGGTAAACAATATCAATAGTAAAAACAAAGTCATTAAAATCATCTAAGCACATTGACAAAAACAAAGGGGCAAAATAAATCATTCCAAAAAGGTTTTGCCATGTAACTATTGAAAAGGTATTATATTTGTTAGTAATATTTTTAAGCACTATTAAATAGCCTACTGCACTAAATACTGCCCCCATTAAAATTAAAACACCTATAATAGTAAATGATATACCCGATGATTTGTAAAATATAATTAAAGCAACTCCTGCAAAAGATATTATTAACCCCCAAAAATTCATGGTACTGATACGCTCTTTGTAAAAAATACGCAATCCTATTGGCACAAACAACGGTATGGTTGAAATTATAATAGCGGCAACCGATGCCGAGGTTGCCTTTATACCATATCCTTCAAAAATAAAATACAAAAATGGCTCGAACAAACTGAGCAATAAAAAATATTTTATATGTACCCTTTTTATTTTTTGCAACTTTTTAATTGAAATGCTCAACAGCAGCATAAAACCGGTTGAAATAACTAACCGCATAGTAATTATTGTAATCGGCGTAAAGTATGCAAGTAGTTGGCGAGTCCAAATAAACGACATTCCCCAAAATGCCATTGCAATTGTTAAAAGTATCCACGATATTATTTTTTTATCCATATTGTTCAATCTATTTAGTGCTTACACGAAAACTGTCAATTTTTACGAAATGGAATATTTTAGAGTTTACTTGCTAGCACTATTTACATTAGTTCGCAAACTATAACTTATTTTTACTTTGTTATTCTACATTCTCACTTTAAAAAAAAGTAATCTAATTAAGTACATCTCTATCCTGAATTATGCATAATTTAGGATAGTAATTATTTTCGCATCAATAATAATTACTCACTAACCCCTGCCAGCTTATTCAAAGTGTTTGCAGATACCAACAGTACAATAGGCTTTTTTGATAGTGGGTTTTCATGTGTTACAACAACCGTTTTATAAACCCTTTCAATATTGCTATAGCTCAACACCTCTTTTGGGTTGCCTTTAACAAAAACATTACCATTATCCATCATAATCAAATAATCACAAAATTCGGCTGCAAGGTTTAAATCATGAATTACCATTAACACAGTAATATCCATATCGGTGTTAAGCTGCTGAATAAGATTTAATACCTGCATTTGGTGTGCAATATCCAAATGCGAAGTGGGCTCATCTAAAAGCAACAACTCGGGCTGTTGCGTTAATGCCCTTGCAATAGCAGCCAATTGCTGTTCGCCACCGCTAAGCTCGTACATAAGCCTATTTTTAAATTTCAATACGCCTGTTAATTCCATAAACTTATTGGCAAGCGCGTAGTCCTCATCATTTTCAAACAGCTGAAAATGCTTTTTATACGGCATACGGCCCATTAACACATAATCTTCAACTGTAATATCGGCAGCCTCTGTATTTTGTGTAACAATAGCAATTTTTTGGGCTTTTTGTTTTGCCGACATGGTTGATGTATCGGTACTGTTTAGAGATATACTCCCGCCAATAACAGGAATTTCACCGGTTATAGCTTTAAACAAAGTTGTTTTGCCCGAGCCGTTTGGTCCTATAATTCCGGCAAACGTGCCCTTTTTAATATCAAAATCAATATTCTTAAGCATAAAGCCTGCCCAATATCCACATTTTAAATTATTAACTTTAACAAACTCGGACATATCAGTTATTTTTAAATTTTGCTTTACTAATAACTATAATAAATACAAACCCTCCTATTATACCTGTTATTACACCAATAGGCAGCTCATTGGGGGCAATAATTGTGCGGGCAATTATATCACAAATAATAATAAAAATGCTTCCGCCCAAAAATGATGTCAGCAATAAAATACGATAATCAGACCCAAAAACCATGCGTAACAAATGGGGAATAACCAAACCAACAAAACCAATAACACCAGCAACCGAAACGCTAATGCCAGTTAACACCGATGCAATTATAAAAAGCGCACGTATAGTAAAAGTTGTATTTATACCAAGGTGTTTTGCTTTTGATTGCCCCAAGCGCAAGGCATTTAAGGAGTTAGCAAACAGGTACGACACTATAAGCCCTATTATTGATGCATAAAACACTGTTTTAACCAATATAAAGTTAGGCTCGTCTAACGACCCCATTATCCAAAATACAATACTATGCAAGTTTTCGGTAGTGGTGGTTGACATTAAAAACATCATTGCCGATGATGCCATAAAACTTATCATTACACCAATAAGCAGCATTTTATTAATACTAAAATGGTTTTTGCCAATTGCCAAAAAGTAAACAACAAAAATAGTTGAAACAGCACCAACAAACCCCGATGCGGGCAGCATATACACTCCAAAAATGGTATTTAAACCAAATACTATGGTTATTGCAACACCAAGTGCTGCACCACCCGAAATTCCCAATGTATAAGGCTCAACAAGCGGGTTGCGGTAAACTCCCTGCAATATTACACCCGAAAGGCTTAATGCCCCTCCTACCGCCAGCCCCAGTAAAATTCGCGGAATACGAATACTGCTTAATATTGTATATTCAATACCTGTTTTACTGCAAAATACCTCAATTAATTCAGCTGCCGAAAAATTAATTTCACCAACCGACAAAGCAAGTACTATGCTTAAAACAAGCAAAACAATCAGCAGTAAAATACCAATGGTATGTTTAAGGTATTTATTGTTCATTATTAAAAATCTCAAATCTCAAATCGTACATCAAAAATAGCAAATAAAAAATCACAAATCAGTTTATCTCGCTTTAGCAGATTAATATCAAATCAGTTATAAATAAACCCCACTACCTGCTCCAAAGCCACGGTAAAGCACTTTACGGTTGGTATGCTTGCTGTGCTTGCATCAATTACATATATTTTATTGTTTTTTGATGCACTCAATTCATTATATCCTCCCCACGTACCTTTATCATTATCTCCTATAATACCCATGGTTGTAATTATTATTATATCGGGGTTACGCTGCAAAACGCTTTCACGCGTTACTGTGCCTTTTGTTAAATCATACATTATATTTTTGCACCCAGCAAATGTTATATAATCGTTCATAAAAGTGTTTGACAATACAGTAAAAATTGGCTTGTCCCCAATTTGAAAAAACACAGTCTGCGTATCTCTTTTTATCACTACGCTGTTGCAGATGCTATCAATTTTCTTTTCTGATTCTTCAACAATAAACCTTGCCATATTAGCTTTACCAACTAACTCCCCAACCTCAATAAAATGACTGCATATTTCATTGTACGAGTGCATTTTATTAAGCATATGCACTTTTATATTATTATTTTGCAAAACAACAATGTCATTTTGTTTGGTTAAGCCCGATGCAAAAACAATGTCAGGCTTTAAAAGCAATACTTTCTCAATATTTACATCAACAACCGAACCCACTATAAGGCTTTTGTTTGTTGCCGAAACACTACAATACGATGTAGCACCTACAATATTTTCCTTCATACCCAAATCAATAAGTTCGTTTGTAACCGATGGTACCAACGATACTATTCTTATACCGTTTTCATTGTTTCTGCTAATTTTATTTTCAGAATTATTACATGAAGTAAAAATCAGTAATATGGTAATAAATGTGACTATTCTAATCATAATTCTTTTAACTTATTTTGTTAATGATAAAAAGCTCACAAAAATAGCAATTAATAATTTTTATTATTAAAAAAATATTCTTTTCTTTGTTCGGTAAATAACGAACAGTAATGCTAAAAATAGATATAATAACAGACGAACAACGTAAAATGGCACGATATGCCAAAGCTATGGGGCACCCTATACGCATGTATGTTTTAAATTTACTGTCAAAACAAAGTTGCTGTTACAGCGGCGACCTTACCAATGAGCTACCAATAGCAAAATCGACATTGTCGCAACATTTAAAGGAGCTAAAAGATGCAGGGCTTATTCAGGGTGAAATTGAAGCCCCTAAAATTAAGTACTGTGTTAACAAAAAAAACTGGGAAGAGGCATTGCAGTTATTTAAAGCATTCTTAAAAACATAAAAAAATTTATTAACAATGTTCGTAGTTTTGCGAATAACGAATAATAACAAGTAAATAAAATTTAAAACAAATGGATTATAAAAATTTAAAACCTGCAAATATGCAAATTAAAGTATTGGGCACAGGTTGTAAAAAATGTAGCACCCTCGAAAAATTAACTTTTCAAGCTGTTAATGAGTTGGGAATAACTGCCGATATTATTAAAGTTGAAGATATTGTTGAAATAATGCAATTTGGTGTTATGACAACGCCGGCTTTAGTTATTAACGATAAGGTAGTTGTTAAGGGTAAAGTGCCATCAATAAAAGAATTAAAACTATTAATAACAAACTAAAATCTAAAATCATGAAAAAATTAATTATTGCATTAAGCGTGATTTTTATGTGGAGTATGACAATAATAACCGCACAAAACACAACACAACCACAGCTAAAAACCGATGTTATAGTTTACTATTTCCATTTAACCCACAGGTGTGCAACATGCCAAGCTGTGGAAAACATTGCCAAAGAATCATTAAATGATTATTATGGCAATAAAGTTCAATTTGAATCAATAAATATTGAAAATGAAAAGGACAATCCGCTATTATCAAAATATAAAGTAAGCGGTCAAACATTGTTAGTTACTAAAGGTAATAAGGTTATTAATTTAACAAATCAGGCTTTTATGAATGCCCGAACAAATCCTGATAAATATAAAGCAAAAATAAAATCAACAATTGATCCGCTGATTTAGCAATGGAAATATTACAAAACTTTTTTGAGTCATCACAAATTCCGGTTTTATCAGCTTTTCTTTTAGGACTAATGACAGCCATAAGTCCTTGCCCTTTAGCTACCAATATTACCGCCATTGGTTTTATAAGTAAAGATATTAAAAGCCAACGCAAGGTTTTTATTAACGGCTTAATTTATACTTTAGGACGTGCCGTATCATATACAGCAATAGGACTGCTATTTTTTCTCGGCGCAAGCCAATTTGAGTTTTCAAGTGTACTGCAAGTATGGGGCGAAAAAATACTAGGGCCGCTGCTAATTATTATCGGTTTGTTTATGCTGGGTGTTATAAGCCTAAAAATACCCGGCATTGACTCTTTAACCCAAAAAATGGAAAACAAGTCAAACAGCGGCTTTTGGGGTGTTTTATTACTGGGAATGGTATTTGCACTGGCATTTTGCCCATATAGCGGGGTACTTTATTTTGGTATGCTTATACCAATGACAATAAGTAGTGCCGGCGGTCTGTATCTGCCAATTATTTTTGCCTTTGCAACAGGAATACCTGTAATAATTTTTGCTTGGTTAATAGCATTTAGTATCGGCTCAATAGGCAATCTTTATAACAGAATAAAGGTGTTCGAGATGTGGTTTAGAAAAATAATAGCTACACTTTTTATTATTGTTGGAGTATATCATATATATATTGTGTTTTTCTAACCTGAATAATTCATGCGTTTAGTTTGATGTAGCTGTAAGGCATCGGAAA
>CBDUWQ010000218.1:0-6247 GCA_965370965.1 uncultured Bacteroidales bacterium | reverse complement strand
AATAAATAGTAGAATAATTTTTTTTATTTTTAGGTGAATGATAATTTCAATAATTAATTACTGCAATGCAGGTTAGGTTAATAAAAAAAAATTAAATTTGCGTTATTCATAATGATAAGTTTAAAATAAGTTCACCAAAGGTAAGGGAGTTATTTTGAACCATTCATTTAACCATAAAATTAATTGAACGTGTACAATATTAAGGAATTTAATTCAGCTAACACTGGTGGTAAAGGTTATAAAATTATAATAGGTATTTTAGTAGTTATACTAATAGCGTTAGGATACCTGTTTATTAACCAACAGCAAAAAACTAAAAAGATAATTACCGAGTTAAATGATACTACAAAAGAAAAAGTAGAATTAACAAAAGAATATGAAAGCCTTTTGCAAAGTTATGATGAGATTGAAACAACTAATGATAGTATTTCTTCACAGCTAAATCATGAAAAAGAAAGAATAAACGAACTTATTGCTGAGCTAAAAACAAACAAAGCACAAAATCGGTCAGAATTAAAAAAATATAAGAGTGAGCTTAAAACTTTACGCAATATAATGAAAGGGTTTGTGCGTCAGATAGATTCATTGAATATTAAAAATATTGAATTAACGGCAGAAAACACACAGATTAAAAGTCAATTTAAAACTGCAAAAATAGAGAATAAGCAGCTTGCTGATAAATACGATGAAGCTAATGATATGATAAAAATAGCATCGGTAATAAAAGCAGTTAATGTTAGCTTAACATCATTTAACCATAAAGGTAAACCAACCAATCGGGCAAAAAAGACAAAGCGGTTTGCAGTAAATTTTGCCTTAGGTGAAAATACTATTGCACCAACGGGCATAAAAAATGTTTATTTAAGAATTACCGACCCTGTTCAACATATTTTAATTGAGAATAACCAACCGGTTTTTTCTTATGAAGGAGAGGAAATTGCCTATTCATCGGTAAGGGAAGTTGAATATGACGGAACACTTACTAATGCAGTAGTTTTTTTTAGATATAATAGCAATGAGGTACTTTCGAAAGGTATTTATAGTGTTGATATATTTTGTGATGGCAGCATGATAGGTTCAGCAACGGTGGAGCTCAAATAGGTAATAAATATAAAGAGATTTTTTAATACTTATAATTATTTGTAGCTATGGAACTCGCAGCGCCTGCTACAAGATGTAAAGAGTAACTTTCCAATTGTTATTTGTTGCTCGAATCTTTTTCTCATATTTTAAACTGTGAGTCCACTCCGAAAATATAGTTTTCGTAAGTTTGTGAAATTTTGCAATTTGTAAATAGTTGATAATCTATTTGTTGCAATTTTATATTCGTGCACCTGTCTAACTGGGTAGCCAGATAGATTCGTGGCTAAATTGTACTTTTAGGAGTGAACTCAACTGTTAAATATTTCTGGTTAAAATACGCAAAATTCAAAGTGTTAATATGTTGAATATCTATAATTTAATTGAAATATATAAGCTTGTTATAAAGTAGATTCAAAAAAGACATCAACAACAACATGCTGATTGATAATTATTTGCAACTATGGAACTCGTAGCGCCTGCTACGAGATAAGAGTATAAAAAAAAGGGGCAAATAAAGCCCCAGTTATAATTCTAATATATTAGTAATATTTTATTTTTTGTCTAAAAAGCCTACTAAAATTGAAACACAACCATTTTTGTAATCTTTTCCTGTAGTGTTTTCCGGAATACTTACTTCAACAATCAATTGTTGGGTCGATTTAGTGTGA
This sequence comes from uncultured Bacteroidales bacterium, assembly GCA_965370965.1. GTDB lineage: Bacteria > Bacteroidota > Bacteroidia > Bacteroidales > SZUA-534 > GH45. Next base: position 4,496 of record CBDUWQ010000218.1, on the reverse strand, counting down.
AAATCCCAAAAGTCAACCATATCATGATCGGTATTTGTAAATATTTCCTCACCGCTTGCATCTTTTAGTTTAAATACCACATTTTGCAATTCATCGGCAGAGCAAACCACAATTCTGTAATCTTGGTTGCTGTAAAAAGTTATCATTAATTCAGCAATATCGCCTTCACTTAAAACAGCACTATTTAGTTGACCATTATAAATGTAGGGGCTAAGCTTAGGCTTACATTCATTTTTAGTAAATGATTTACATTGTCCAATAGCATTAGTCTGAAGTCCTAAAACTATACCAAAAAAGAATAAATATTTTATTAGTGTTTTCATCAGTTTAAAAAATTGCCACGAATGCACTATAATATTTTTAATAATGCTCGTGTGTGAGTTTAATAATTCTAATATCATGGACGTTTTGTCCGCTTATAATTTTATATTTCAGCCAAAGCTTGTTCCGTTTTTTACACAGGGCTGGTCAGTAAAAATAGTAATTAACTTACAATTTTGCTACGAATTTCGTCAATCAAATTGCTAATTTCATTTAGTTGTTCTTGGGTTATATCAATATTTGCCGAGTTATCAATAGTTGTAACCTTTGTTTCTTGATCGGTTATAAACACAGGTTTATCATACGAAATACAAACATCCTCATAAACATTATTTAACTTTATAAATAATGGATACAATTCAACTATAGTTGAATTATCGCTATACTTATCTATTAATTTCATTAAATTTTGCATTGAATATTTTTGTTCGGCAATTTTATTGTTTAGTTGGTTTTTGCTAATACTTTCATTGTTAATGTTAACGGCAAAATGCATTCCTTCAACCCAACCGCCTATTAAAATAAGTGTTGCAGTTAAATCGCGCTCGTTCTCTTTTAAATAGCCATCGGCGCCGGCGTATGTATCAGCAATAATCAAGAATATAGAATCGCGGTTTTCAATACTTTCTTCAATCCGCTTTATAGTTTCAGAGCCTTCATTTTCAGGTATTTGCAGTTTCTCGGTTATTTTTCTGATGGTGGCAAGGTAGCTAATTGACTCTTGCAACTGGTCATACACCCGGCAATAACATAAATCGGCTCCGTAAATCCCAAAATTTAATGCCAGTTTCGATGACGACACGTAATTATTTACATTTTGCACGGGGTTTAATAAGTCAGGATTATAAGGGCTGTCTGATGAAAGAATAGTTTGTGTTAACTCAATAGGAGAGGGGAGATTAAAAAATACTTTTTTTACAGTCTGTTCCTGAGTGGTTTTAACAGAAAAATCAATGTTGTCGGTTTTTGAATTTACAGAATCTTGCTTGGAGTTGTTTGTACACCCCAAAAAAATCAGGGTAAAACTTATAAATAAAATAAATTGAAACAGTCTCATAAATAAAGGGTTAAATGATTTTTTTATTTAACAGATTAAAACAATAATTCAAAATTAATGAAATATACGGTTTTTTTGCAATCATTGGTAAAAAAACTGCTAAAAAGGATATTATTATTGTTAAAACTTTGCAGTGTTAGGAGGAGTACAACAAAATATGCGTTAAGTATGTTTCTTATTTTTATCACTTTTTTGTGCTGTCTATGTGGGTTTGTAATGTAAGTTATTGTTGTAAAGTATTACAAGTAAAACATACCGCCAAAATGCAATGTTCCGTATGGTTACAATGGACCACCGCCATCTTGGCGGTATAGTATCTCTAAAACATTCATTTATTTTAGTGAGACCTGTTAGGTCTGATTGTCTAAAACAGAATACATTATAAAAATACTTGCGGATATTAGGTTCTATCGTGTGGTATAACAACTGTAAATAATTTTTAGTTTATATCTTAAAACTTAACCCAAGTCCTAGAATATATTTGTTTAAAGGCACTTTTAAAATCTCTCTTCGCAGTAAAATTCTGTAAAAAGTATAAACCTCTAAGTAATCAAAAATACCGTATTCAAGCCCAAGGGTATATCTGCTACGGTCAATGCTGTTAAAAACAGGATTATTTAACATATAATAAAATTCATACTCGGCATAAGGTATTAAAGGTATTTTGGGTACATTATATTTAATAGTAAATCTGTTTCGGAAATGATACCAACAATTATGGTCAAAATTGATAAATTTTGCCTGAAATCGGGCTCTGTAATGCAAGCTAAATCGGTTTATTTTGTGTCGTAACCGCAAAGCGGCATAAAGTCTGTGCTCATTTCCAATACCATCTTCAAGGTTGTTTGAATAGGTATTTCGGTACGATGTGCGAATTTTTACTTTTTTATTAAATGAGTATTCAACACCAACAACAGTAATATAGTCTTTAAATAAGCTGGCATTATTTTGTAACCTGATATCTTGGTTGAGTATTAGCGAAATTTTTTTATTTACCTTTTTTTTAACCGACAGTTCATTCCAAATATAAAAATCCTCAATTTGACTAAAGGCTTTTGTAACCATTAGTAAAAAGAGGATTATAAAGGTGAATTTTAAATTTTTTAAATTATTCATCTGAAAGAATTCTATAATCTATTTCTTCCATGTTTGCCCATGTTTGGTGGCTTTTAAAGAAATATACCCTGATTTTTGCAGTATCGCGCTGATAGTCAAGATTACTAATTTCAATACGTCTTATTTTTATACCTAGCCTTTTTTCAAGATCTTTAATTAACTCTTCTTTGTGTTGAGGTGTTGCCAATTCAATATTTTCGTAAGTTACTACTGTATATAACTCGTTTTCAAGGCTTTTTACCTTTTCAACAAAATAGGTAATGGCAATAATGGCAAAATTGGTAAATACCAGTTCGGCATAACTAACTTTTTTATTGGCAAGGGCATTTATTACCGAAATACCTATTACAATAAAAAGATAGGTCATTTCTTTAATTGAAATAGTTGTTGTCCTATATCTGATAATTCCAAAAACAGCAAATAAACCTAATGCAAAACCTAGCTGCAGTTTAACGCTTTCAAGTAAAAATGTTAATAAAAATACTACTGTGCCTATCAATAAAAAAGTAAAAAGAAAATCACGCTTACGTGTTATCGGATAATAAATATATCTAACTAAAACTAATATAATTGTAAAATTAAATACTGAGCGCATTACCAACTCCAAAAAATCATCAATATCAATAATATCAATACCAAATAGTTTGGCCGATAAACTAATTATTAGTGGTAGCATATTCTATTTTTTTTAAGTAAAGTTTATTGGGTTTAAAATTATTCTGTTTTAAATCGGGGTATAAATATGTTAAGCCCATACAATATTTGCTAAAGCCTCTTGAATATACTTTAAGTTTTTTAAGAGCCTGAGTAACCGGGCTTTTGCCATCTGCTTTATCACGTTTAACCTCAACAATTGAGATAAACGGCAATGCTTTGACATTTTTATTGTTCCAAAATTTTATATTATAGTCAAGCGTAATGCGCTCGTTTGTTTTAAACGAAACAAGGGTAATACGGTGAAATGAATTCTCAGAGCTTTTTGCTAATTTTTGACCGTTTAAAGAGATAATTGATTTTAGGTAACTATAATCTTCTTTATTTAAATCGCTGATTTTATCAATAGCTTTTCGCGTTTTAATAGTTTTGCCCTTGTTGGTTTTTCTTTTTACCTCTAAAAAAGTATCATTACTTACCATATAATTGCGCATTCTGATTTTATGCCTGTTTAATCGTTGGTTTTGGTGGTTTAAGTAAAAATCAAATTTTGGAGTATCAAAATACGTAGTGTGATAAGCAAAATCACGGTATCCGTTTATTTCCAGAATTTTATAATCTTTTTTTACAATATTCAATAATTCCTCAAGCTTTTCAACAGGCATAACAAACTTATTATCAACCCGTTTTAATAACTTAAGCTGATTAATATCGCTTAGCTGTATGGGTTCAAACTTGCTTATTATACTATTATAGTTGCTTTCAGAATTCATGCTAATTTAAAATTGTTATTTGAGGCGCAATATAGTCAACGCCCGATTTATCAATTGTTACCTTAACTTTTACAGGAATTCTGCCCGATGGCGAAGGGTCAACAGTTGAACTGTCGTTTGAGAACACATATATGGTATAGGTTCCCTCGTGTAAATACTGAAACCAATAACTTCCGTTATAAGTGGTTTTGGTACGGTCGCTAAATATGGTATCATTGCCATATAAAATATAAACGTTCTCTTCTTCAGCCCAGTATTCTGATTCTAATAAGGTAAAATCTTTTGAATAATCCTCAACCCAAACTTTACCAATAATATTTGATGTCCCTCCCGGGCCTTCACTTTTTTTACAAGAAAAAATAGCGATTATTGAAATTGTTAGAAATAGAGTTAATAGTATTTTCATCTGTCTAAATTTTTTCTCTTATTAGTTACTATTCGTTTAATCTGCAATATTAAACAAAATATTTTTTAATAAAGATAGGTAACTGCTAATTTGGTTGCACAAAATCTTATTAATTAATAGAGGTGTTAACTTAGTTACAATTATTTTTATTATCTTTGCATAAATAAAA
>CBDUWQ010000217.1:0-6277 GCA_965370965.1 uncultured Bacteroidales bacterium | reverse complement strand
TCTGATATTCAAATATATAACATGAATATTTTAACTTAGTAAAGTAGAATTAATATAAAATTAAATTAAACTCGAATAATACCCTCGTGTGGGCAACGATTAATTATCAAAAACATATAGAATAGATGTATGGAAAAATAGTAAGGAATCAATAAATCCAGCATTCAAACAGACCAACACCGTGGCGATGGTATAAGCGGTTATATATAAGTTGGTTTAACACAAGTACAAAGATAATTAGTTTTTTCAATTTATAAACTATGTCATTAATCATGTCTATGTAGAAGATAGAATATATTCAATATTCTGACAATTGTCTATAATTTTTTTGATTCTACCACGAATTTAGTAGAATTGTATAAATTAGCAATAAAAACGTGATATTATGCTTATAGTTAATTTAAACAAAAACCAACCATTTTGCTAACATCTAATCTCTTTGGGTTTTGTTCCCAGTTGCATGTAGCACGATAGTTGATTTTTTGAATTATTTGATCAAAAATTGGTATTTTTGACATGGAGAATTTGTTTTTTTTGGTTGTGCAACTTAAAGAAAGTTTGAGAAACCTAAAACTTATTCTATTTTTTTACAATCGTTTAGGACAGGATTGTTGGTATATTGTCAAGACCATTTTATTTATTACTTTTGGTTACATAAATTTTATAAATAATGAAACATCTACACCTATCTTTCTTTTTATTTATTGCATTAAATGCTTTTAGCCAAACTTTTGTTATTGATAAACCTGCTTTTGGACCAAACGAAAAGCTATCGTATATTGCATCGTATAACATGAAAGGTTTAATGACCGAACTTGCCGGTATTGATATGGTAGTAACAAATATACCGGGTAAAAAAAAACCTATTTACAGGTTAAAGTTTACTGTTAATACGCTTACATCGTGGGATAATTATGTAAAAGTACGCCATGCTTATCAAACTTATGTTGATGCATCGTCAATAAAACCCCTTATAATGGCACAAGATTCTGAAGTAAAAGGAAATGTTACCAAAGGTAAATATAGTTTTAAGCATAAAACAGGGGTTGCAAAAATTGAAGTTACTAAAACCGGTAAGCCTAAAATTGTAAAAAACATTCCTATTAAAGCAAATACTTACGATGTTGTTTCATTTATTTACTTAACGCGAAACCTTGACTATGATAACTATAAAATAGGAAAAAAAATACCCTTAAGCATTGTTTTTATGGAAAGGCTGCTTGATTTTAATGTAAAATATATGGGTAAAGAGATGATGAAAGTTAAGGGCATGGGAAACATACAGTGCCATAAAATTTGGATAGTACTGAAAAAAAAGTTTATTGTTGAACCCGATGTAACATTTATATGGCTTACAGCCGATGATAACCGTGTGCCGGTTTTAATATCAACAGTTTTTAAAGATGGTAAAGCCCTAATTGCACTATCAAAATACGAAGGGTTAAAAAATTAAATAGCGAAGAACGGTAATGGATAGGAATTAAGCATCTGTAAATATTTGAACTTTAATTGATCATTGTTAAATTGCTACATGTTAATCATTTTATAATATGAACTTTAAACTTTCAAACTTTGTACCTTTTAACTTAAAACAATAAACTATGGAAAAAATACCCGCTTACGTAAAAGTTATAGCTGTATTAGGAATATTAACAGGTTTTTTAGGATTAATTATTGCCTTTAAGATACCAGGAACAATTGCTTTTGCCCCTTTATTAATAGGATTGGTTTTGGGATTAATTGCTTTTTTAATTTCAAACAAGAAGAAAAACAAATGCATTGGTAGTTGGGTTGCTATGGCAATTTCGGTTTTAGGAATTGTTATTACGCTTGTAATGCAAACAAAAGAGGCTGAAGTTGCAGTTGACAAAGAACAAGAACAGGTAATTGAACAAAGAAATGAAGATATTATCGAAAGCAACGAGCTTGACGATGCCCTTGATGAATTAGACGATTTTGAGTAGTTATTTTTGAGCAAGCCCTAAGACTTTTTACCTTCATGTTTCCAACGTTTATGCGACCAAAGCCAGTTTGCAGGCTTTTTTAAAATAGCTTGTTCTAAATTATTCATATACCGTTTGGTTATTTCGCCTTTTTCAAGCTCATGGGGTTTATCAGCTAACAGCTTTATTTCAAGGGTATAGTACCCCCTTTTTATACGCTGTACATCAAAAAACAGTATTGGCAGTTTATTAAAGCGTGCATAGCTTTCGGGGCCATGTAAACAGGGTGTTTGCCTGCTCAAAAAATCAACCCAAACAGCTTTGTCCATAGCTCCGCCGGGGTATTGGTCGGCAGCCATTATATAAACCACAGGTTTTTGCTTTTTGCTTTTAAAATAGTCAAGTGTATCGGTAATCGAAACCAGCTTCATACCTGATTTTTCGCGCAGGTTTTTTGAGTATTTTTCAATAAACATATTGCTCAATGGCTTATATAAAGCTGCAGCTTGATGCTTAACCTGCGCATCAAAAGCTTGAATACCCCATTCCCAATTGCCATAATGACTTGCCACAGCAATAACATCTTGCCCGCTGTTAAAATATTTATCAATAATTTCGGGGTTTATAACTTTGTACCTTTCAATAAATTGTTTTTGGCTCATAGTAAAACCTTTTAGCCCCTCTGCAAAAACATCGGCCAAATTAAATTTAAAAAAATCTTTAGTAATTCTTTTAATTTCAAAGTTATCCTTGTCAGGAAAACATTTCGATAGATTATCAATAACAACCTTTTTTCGGTACCCAACTATGTAATATAAAATAAGATATACAAAATAGCTTTTTGCATAAAGCATCCAAAACGGTATTACCCTAAAAATGTTAATACCTATATAAAAAAGCACAAAAACAAACCTATCAGCCATATTAAATTATTTTTGTGTAAAATTAGCAGTTTATTGCATAGGTGCAACGTATATGCATAAAATCACTATTTTTGTTGTGTAAAACTTACTAAGTATGACAGAACACAAACTTAGCCAAATGCTTGGCATAAAATATCCCATAATAATGGCTCCCATGTTTTTGGTGTCGAATACTGCAATGGTAATTGAAGCCTTAAAATCGGGTATTACGGGTGCTATACCAGCATTAAACTATAAAACCGACAATGAGCTTAGGGCTGCAATTAATGAAATAAAACAGGCAACTGACAAACCTTTTGGTATTAACTTAATTGTAAACAAATCGAATTTAAAGCTCAAGCAACAGTTAAATACGCTTACCGAACTAAAAGTAGGCTTTATTATAACATCGTTGGGTAACCCAAAGCCGGTAATTTTAAAATGCAAACCTTTGGGCATTAAGGTTTTTTGCGATGTAACCGACCTCAAAATAGCCCAAAAAGTTGAAAGGCTTGGCGCCGATGCAGTTATTGCAGTAAACAATAAAGCCGGTGGACATGCAGGGGCATTACCTGCAAATGAGCTTGTGCCACTATTAAAAAAGCATTGTAAAATTCCTGTATTTTCGGCCGGGGGTGTGGCAAACCATGCACAGTTAAACGAAATTATTGCGCTTGGCGCCGATGGGCTTTCAATAGGAACACCTTTTATTGCATCGCACGAATGCAAAGTAAGCCCCGAGTATAAGCAGGCAATTGTAAATTTTGGGGCTAACAGTATTGTTACTACAAACAAAATGTCGGGTTCGCCATTATCGGTAATTAATACACCATATGTTCAACAAATTGGCACAAACGCAGGTTTTTTAGAGAAGCTATTAAACAGTAATAAAAGACTAAAGAAATATGCAAAAATGCTTATTTTAAACCGAGGGATGAGAACAATGGAAAATGCAGCCTTTAAGGCTACCTATAAAACAGTTTGGGTAGCCGGTCCGGGTATCGAATATATTAAATCAATAAAAAAGGTTAGCGAAATAGTTAAATCGCTTGTTGGGTAATATGCTTACAGAATTACAAAAAATACAATTGGTTAAAGAGTTGAATTTTAGTGCAAGCCGAAGCAGTGGTCCGGGTGGGCAGCATGTTAATAAGGTAAATACTAAAATTGAGCTGCGCTTTAATATTTCCGAGTCAACTGCACTTACCGAAGATGATAAAAACACTTTGCTGTTAAAACTGGCAAATAAAATTACGCTTGATAATGAATTGATAATTACGGTTCAGACCTCAAGGTCGCAATTAAAAAATAAAGAAGAGGCTATACAAAAGTTTCTACTATTGGTTGAAAAAGCACTTGCCCCTGTTAAAGCCAGAAAATCAACCAAGCCAACTTTAACATCGGTTAAAAAGAGGCTTGATAACAAAAAGCAGATATCTGTAAAAAAGAATTTGCGCAAAAAACCGGAGATGTAATGAGGGTTTTAAAAGAAAATGATAATAAAAGTTTATTTGTTACCTAAAAATCTAAATTGAAAATCTATTACAGTTCCAAACTGGACCGCCGGCTTCCAGCCGGTAAAAATATGGAATATAATTAGGTGTTGAATATTTTACCGCCAAGGATGGCGGTGTTCCAACATGCACAATACTGCTACAAATGCTCACTTCAAAGTTTATTGCCGTAACAATGGCTACTGCTTGCAAAACTTTTTGATGGGCTTTGCAGCATTAATACACACTACTAAACTTCATAATGATTCCATTTTAAATATTTAGGTGTTATTCTAATATTATTCATTTTGTAAGGCATAATAGTATTTTTAAGGTTAACGTTTTTTTTTGTAACGGTTTGAATATAGGGCATGCCGCATTATTACTACAATTTTTCTTGATTTACACCTTTTTCAAATTTGCAATTATTTATCTTAAAATCAACAAATTGCGGCATACCCTATATTTATTGTTTCATTCTAATTAATGTCAGAATTTCTTCTTCACCTGCTTGATTCATTAAAAATACTAACGTGTCTTTATTTAGTTTTGTGATTTTTACTACAAACTCCATTTTACCTTTTGGGGTAATATACAGCATATTATTTAAAATCTTAAAATTTCCTGAATCCTTTACATTTCCAAGTTTTGAATAGTAAGACTTATCTTGTTGAAACTCAAAATGAACATTATTTTTGCATTTATCAATCCCTTTTGATTTATTAATCCAACTTGTACATTCCCAATCTCCTGATATTTTCTCATAATACTCAGAATTTGTACAAGAACCTAAGAATACAAAAAATGCAAATAAAATTATTATTTTTTTCATAATATATTGTTTTTATTAAGTGTAATTGTTTTTGAATCCTTACCATAATGTTCGTTAAGATACATAGTTTGCAAAAGTTAAAGATTAAACTTTACACTAAATTAGTTTCTAACCTTATTGATTTTTCTTTTTAAGTTATCTATTTTTTGAAAGTATATTAAGGATGAAATTATTACAATTATCATAAATATATTTTTCGTCCAATTCAAACCCGATAAGTCAGAAATAACTTCTGCTTTTGTCAAAACGTCAACAGTTCCGCCAACCCACCAAAAAGGGAAACAAATAAGCCAATGATTTGCTATTCTAAAAATTGAAATAAAGACTATCCCAACTATAAAAAGTTTTAAAAATTCGGGTTGAAATCCAGCGTGATGTAAGCTATAAAACAAAGTGAAAGAATAATGGCTGGGATAATACCAAAAACCTTTTCAAAACTGTATCTTAAAAATATAACAAAAAATATTACTTCGTAAATATTTGCTACAATGATATAAAATGCTGGTTCTATGGATTGTTTTGATAATTGTGAAAACAGTAAATTATTTTCTGCCCAAAATTGAAATAGTAATAGTCCAGCAATCCCAATACTAATCAATATGTAGATAAATGGTTTGTTAAAACGCAAACCTGCTTCTTTTAGTTTTCCATTTTTAGACATTAAATATAAAGGGATGACAATTCCTACAATACTTATCTGAAAAATAATTCTAAATATCCAATGACCAAAATTTGTTGGAAAAAAAATCATTAATAAGCTAAATGCTATTGAAAGCAACCCTAATATAATAGCAATATAAGTATCTTTATTCGGTGAAAATTCAAATCTTAAAATATTGTTTAATTTCATATTTTTATTCGTTTTCGTTTTTCGTTCTCTGCTTGCACGCCAACGTTTGGCAGTAGGAAGTGTTGGGCATCTTTACCGCTTACAGTATCTATTTACAGTAAACGTAGATAAAAGTATTGAGTTAAGCAAACCTGTATCCGCCAAATTATTTTTGACTTCATGTTGGTGGCTGTAATTTTTGCAAAAAAATATTAAATTCATTTACTAACCTGAATAATTCATGCGTTTAGTTTGATGTAGCTGTAAGGCATCGGAAA
>CBDUWQ010000216.1:0-6314 GCA_965370965.1 uncultured Bacteroidales bacterium | reverse complement strand
TTTTATTCTCTTCTAATTTAGCAAACAGCCCTTTAATTTTATTTAAATAATTATATAAATCTTTAAAATCCTCATTATCCTTATAACTATCCATAAGTTTTATTAAATCGGTCAATGTTTTTTTATATTTAAAGATAATATCATAAAGTGGTTTTTTATTGTTGGCAAATTTTGCAGTAGCCCCCACAAGGTACATTCCCTCAACCCAACTTCCGGTAAGTGCATAAAGAGCAAGCTCGTCTTTTCCGGTTTCATTTAAAAATTTTTGTGTGTCAAATTGTGCTTTTTTTAGAATAGAAACCAACGAATCTTTATTGTCAAGATTATTTTGTACACTTTCAAAAAGCTCTCGGTTTAATATGGTTATCTCAAGGTCGCTAACCAGTTGAACAAAATTGTCAAAATACTGTGCTGTTTCGTCCTTTTTCTGATATGTTGTTGTATATATTAAATCGGCAGCATAAATACCAAGGTTTAAAGCCTTTTGCTTATAGCTTATATAATTGTCGATATTGTCAACGGGATTTGTGATGTCAAAAACATAGCTTGCTCCCGTTTGGTTTAATAATTGAATTATTTCATATGATGCAGGCATTGGCATCGTTTTAACCATATCATTCATTTCATCAACAACTATATCGTCAAAATTATCATCTGATTTTTTTGAGTTGTTGTTATTTGAACATGAGAAAAATAATGCTAATAAGAATACAGCTGCAAATAGTAATTTTAAGCTTTTCATATTATATATTTTTATGTTTATTGTAAAAGTAAAAATTTTGTTGGATTTTTCTATTATTTTTTAAGAAAAAGGATAAAAAAATACTTGCTAAAGCAATATGATTGTATTTTATATTATAAAACTTTTATTGAAAAAGTTATTTTGCAGAATAAATGTATTGAAATACAGGACTTTCAGAGCATTTGCAAATAGCAACAAAAATTGTTTGCTAATAATTGTTGTTTAAAATTTAAATTGTATTTTTGCATCCCACATTTGGAGAATTAAATTCTGGATGTATTAATGTATTAATTAAAAAGTTAGGAGTAGAGTGAACACTTTAAGTTTTAAAACAAAATCGGCAAACAGGGCAACTGTTAATAAAAAATGGGTTGTGATTGATGCGAACGAAGCAATTTTGGGTCGCCTTGCCACCGGTGCTGCTTTCCTTTTAAGGGGCAAGCATAAAACCGATTTCACTCCTCATGTTGATTGCGGTGATAACGTAATAGTTATTAATGCTGAAAAAGTTCAGCTAACCGGAAACAAATGGAGTGATAAAGAGTACGTTAGCCATTCTGGGTATCCTGGAGGACAACGTGTAATTACTGCCGAAATGCTAATGGCAAAAAAACCAATGGCTATGGTAGAAAAAGCTGTAAAAGGAATGTTACCTAAAAATCGTTTAGGACGCGACCTTTTCAGAAATTTGTATGTTTATGCAGGTTCTGAGCATTCGCATGAAGCTCAAAAACCTGAGTTAATCAATTTAAAATCAATTAAATAGCAGAAATGGAAGTTATTAATGTAGTTGGACGTAGAAAGTCTGCCATAGCACGCGTTTACTTGAGCGAAGGAACAGGTAAAATAACTGTAAACAAAAAAGATTACAAAGATTTTTTTACCACAGGTACCATGCAATATATTGTAATGCAGCCATTTAATTTATTAGATTTGGCCGGAAAGTACGATGTAAAAGTAAATTTAACAGGCGGAGGAGTTAAAGGACAGGCAGAAGCCTTACGTTTAGGAATTACTAGAGCTTTACTTGAAGAGGATCCTGAAAGGCGTCCTGCACTTAAAGCCGAAGGATTCATTACTCGTAATCCACGCGAAGTTGAGAGAAAAAAACCAGGTCAAAAGAAAGCACGTAAGAAATTCCAGTTTAGTAAACGTTAATACAACTGCAGAATTTTGTTTAGTATCTAAATTGTTAAGACTTCGAATAAGATTTTAGTAGTGATTAATAGATTTATGAACAAACCTTACTAAATAATTTATGATTTAGTAAAATAAAATCTAATATCACAATACTAACAATCTAAATATTTAAAATTAAGAACTACTTAGCGATTGCTTTTTTAAAGAATGTAAACAAGTAAAAATAATTAAAATGTCAAGAGTAAATTTCCAAGATTTATTAGATGCAGGTGCTCATTTTGGTCACCTTAAAAGAAAATGGAATCCCAATATGGCTCCATATATTTTTATGGAACGAAATGGTATTCACATTATCGATCTTCAAAAAACCGTAGTAAAAATTGATGAGGCAGCTTCAGCCATAAAGCATATTGCCAAATCGGGTCGTAAAATATTATTTGTTGCCACAAAAAAACAAGCAAAAGAGCTTGTGTCCGAGCGTGTTAAAAGTATTAATATGCCTTATATTACTGAACGCTGGTCAGGTGGTATGTTAACCAATTTCCCAACAGTTCGTAAGGCTGTTAAAAAAATGTCCACCATTGACAGAATGGGACAAGATGGAACCTTAAACCATCTTTCAAAAAGAGAAAAATTACAGATTCAGCGCCAAAGGGCAAAGCTTGAAAAAAACTTGGGTAGTATATCTGATTTAACACGTTTGCCCGCAGCCCTTTTTGTTGTTGATATACAAAAAGAAAAAATTGCTGTTGCTGAAGCGAGAAGATTACAGATTCCTGTTTTTGCAATGGTTGACACCAATTCAAACCCTAACTTTGTTGATTATGCAATTCCATGTAATGATGATGCAGCAAAATCAATTTCATTAGTTATTGATGCCATGGCAAAAGCCATTGAAGAAGGTCTATCGGAGCGTAGAGTAGAAAAGGATAAAGACGTTCAGGCAAAGGAGAAAAGAGCCGCAGCTAAAAGAGAGACAAAAACAACAGCAAAAAAATCGGCCGCAAAAAAATCAGCTTCCCACGAAGATGGAAAAGCTGAAAAAGCCCCTGAGGTTAAAACTGATGAGAAACAAACAAAAGAATAACATTTAAAAATATTTAATATGTCGATTAAAGCAGCTGACGTTGCAAAATTAAGAAAAGCTACCGGAGCAGGCATGATGGATTGTAAAAATGCACTAACCGAAGCTGATGGAGATTTTGACCGTTCAGTACAAATTATACGTGAAAAAGGTAAAGCAATTGCTAACAAACGCGCCGACCGCGAAGCTACTGAAGGTGCTGTTATTGCTAAAGTTACCGATAATGGGAAACAGGGAGCTATGATTGCTCTTAATTGTGAAACTGATTTTGTTGCTAAAAATGATGGTTTTGTTGCTTTTGCAAATAAAATTTGTGATTTAGCACTATCAAAAATGCCCGAAAACCTTGAGGCATTATTAGCCCTTGATTTTGACGGTAAAACACTTGGTGAAGCAGTAGTTGAAAGAAGTGGTATTACCGGCGAAAAAATGGAGATAGCTTATTTTGACAAAGCTGAAGCAGAATTGGTAGTTAGCTATATTCATATGGGTAATAAATTAGCTACATTAATAGGTTTTAATAAAGCCGGCATTGATGTGCAGGTAGGTAGAGATGTAGCAATGCAAGCAGCTGCCATGGCACCTGTAGCTATTGATAAAAAAGATGTGTCTGAAAAAATTATTAATGAAGAGTTAGCAATTGGTAAAGAAAAAGCACGTTTAGAAGGAAAACCTGAAGAGATGCTTGAAAAAATTGCCCAGGGCAGATTAAACAAATTTTTTAAAGAGATGACTTTATTAAACCAACTATCGGTTAAAAATAATAAAGTTACCATAGCACAAATGCTAAATGAAGCAAGCAATGGCTTAACTGTTACTGCTATGAAACGTTATGCTTTAAAATAAAAACACAAGAATATACTATATTAAAAAGAGCCCTAAAGGGCTCTTTTTTTGTTTAACTGTTTGCAAGTTATTTGATAATTTAAAGGTGCCTGACTACAAACTAATACCAAATTGCAGTCCTATAATAGATATACCTTCGTCATCTAACTCTTTTATTCCTATAATAGCACCAATAAAATAATTATTTATATGATAATTATAAAACATTTTTGCCGATAGCGAACCGGTAACACCAGCCTTTGTTCTAATGCTTGTAACACTATTGTTGTTATATGCATAATAGTAATCTGAGAATACTTTTATGCCATAGCCTGCTCCCATTCCAAAATCTGTTTTACTCAACTTTTCATTTTTAAACCATTTAAAAGGGTTTATATTAATAAATAATTGCATATCACCTGCCAAATATCCGCCAATACTTTCACTAATTGTTGTTACAGTTTCACTATCATTCTGTATATAAGATATTTCCTTATTTTTTATATGTGAATAAAACGAAAATGATGGATCTATTTCAATTGACTTTATAATAGGGATACCAATGTCAAATGAAAAGAAATATCCATCAACAGGTGATCCATAACCGGCAAAACCTATGTTTGACCTAAAGTTTACCTTTTGTGCACTTGCTTGCAAAAATGTAAAAGAAGCAATAAGAACAATAAATATTATTTTATTTTTTTTCATAGTTATTAATTATCTTTATCTGATATTTTTATTTTAAAATTATAATCTGAAAAACAAACGTGAGTAGTTGTAGGACTAATATATTCTAATGTTGCTTCCCCAATATAATCATCTCGTTCATCAAAAATATCATCCATTTTAATATCAACACTTCCACCTGCACCATATCCTGTTTTATCTGAATTTTTTGTTTTATATGAAGCATTTATTTTAACACCTATTTTCGGTCCTCCATCATATTCATAAACCTTAAATGTATAAACCTCCATCCAATCTGAAGGCAACCAATTACTTATGAGCTTATTGCTGAATGCACAAAATGATGTGCGTCTAGAAAAATCACAATATGTACGATCGTTAATTACTGTTGTTGTGCCATTAGAGTTTGCTTTGACTACTGATATTTTAAATTCTGGTGCTCCACGTAACCAATGTTCAAATTTAAAAATTTCATCATAATTAAAAGATATGTCTTTAATATAAATAGGTGAATATATAGAGATGTCTCGATATGGTATAACAGCAAAATCAAATTTTGGATTAGAAACACCCAAATTATTAATTTCATTTATTTTATAAACAATTTGTTTGCCAGAAGTCAAATTATTATCTATATAATAATGTGTATTTGGATTAAAAGTTCCTAAAAGATTATAGTCATTATCAACTCCAATAACTCGTTTATATATTTTTGTGCTTTCGATATACTGTCCAGCAGGGTGTGCCCATCTTAATTCAAGATCATCACTTAAGTATAGTTTTGCATCAAAAGATTCAACAGCTTGGGGACGGTCTGGTGCAGTAACATTTACTATGTTAGAGGCAGCAGAAGCTCCAAATGCATTAAAAGCCTGAATGTAATAACTATATGATTTAAGACTTACTACTTCGCCATCGTCATATGTCATATTATATACACCCACGCTATTACCAATACGAACAAAATTTGTTGTCCCATTTCCTTTTCTATAAACATGGTATCCTAAAATAGTCCCTTGAACATTGGATATTGTCCAATGGATTCTTATACCTGATTCAGTTTGAATACCACTACAATTAATATTTGCAGATGGTCCTTCATGTATTCCACCACCACCACTATGATTGTTTATTCTTTCACTCTCTGCAATTACAATTACAGGATTATTCGGCTTATTTATTGCATCTACAGTTACTTCATTAGTATTTTTATATCCAACAACTGTTAATGTTGTTTTTTCATCATATTCTTCCGGAATAAAAGTAACAACAGGTACATAATTATCATCCCAATCTTCAGCATGAACAGGAACACTTATTTGTAAATTTGGGTATTTTTGTGTTAATTGGTCAATATAATCTTGTGTAGTTGATTTTAAATTTGATTTTGATTTAATATTTAATTCTTTTGAATAATTAGTTAGATACTTACCAATTGTTAAAGAACTTTTAAAATTTGAACTGTAAATAGGTTCATCTTTTAATTGTTTCAATAAAATATCATAATCCCCATCAAATTTCAATAAAGCTTCTTTTTTTATAATTTTTCTAAAATTTTTATCCTCATTTAAAGCTTTGCTCATAACAATTGCAAGATTACTAAAATCCTCATTCATTTCACTTTGTGCAAAAGTTTGATTTCCCGAATGATTTTTATTTTCACTATCCTTTTCACAACTTATAAACGCAACAATTCCAAATATTACTATTATTGCAAGTATTAATTGATTTTTCAAAACATTTTTTTTCATAATTTGTTATATTTTTGAGATTTATTTCTCTAACCTGAATAATTCATGCGTTTAGCTTGATGTAGCTGTAAGGCATCGGAAACCG
>CBDUWQ010000215.1:0-6331 GCA_965370965.1 uncultured Bacteroidales bacterium | reverse complement strand
CTATTTTTTGCAAAGATAATAAAGAAGAAAACATTAACAAGATATTGTAATCTCAGCAAATACAAATCCCCCACTCTTGCACGATTACACCTTAAATCTGCAAGTTACAGTATGACTATCAAGTAGTAGATTTGCTAATAACCAAATTCGTATATTTTTGATTAAAATAGTAAAGTAGAATTAACAGCTTTTAAAAAAAGTTGAATTTTACTTGACTTGTATTTATTAATGGGTTTATATTTGTTTTGTTAAATAATAAAAACCATTAACTATTATGATAAATATATTTATTGGTAATATAAAAACAGAATTTTATTATAGTAAAATTCAAAAGCTAAAATCCCCCCCCCCCATATACGCCTGTTAATCAGGCATGTATATAAGCATGGCATTTCTCATATAACTATGTTTTTTAAAAAGCATAGGGTAAGTATAACTTTACACAGAGTTTTATTCTCATTAAATATTTGTAAAACAAGCACAACGGGCATGTTATTATGTTTGTTGTTACTATTTATATTATAAATCGGTTTTTTATAAAACACAAAATGTAGAAACATGAAAAAATTAGTATTTGCAACCGCTATGTGTATATACCTAATAATAGGATATAGTACATGTTTAGCTCAAAAAACCTTTAAGTATGTTTATGACAATGCAGGCAATAGAATTAGTAGGAATATTATTACTCTTAAGTCAACAATAATTGACAGTACAAAAAATGAAACAACTCAAAATAATATTGATACATCTCGGAAAAATAGAAAAACTGATGTTTTGGGTAATGTTAAATTGAATTTATATCCTAATCCAACATCTGGTAAAATAATGATAGAGTTGTCTAATTATTCTAACGAAAATGAGGCAGTTATTTTATTGTTTAACATAAAAGGGCAGTTGTTGTTTAAAAAAGTTTTAGCTAGTAGTAATACTACCATTAATCTTTCAGATAGACCTCAGGGGATATATATAGCAAAAATAATACTAAATGAGGTTGTTTCTGAATGGAAAATAATAAAAGAATAGTTAGGTATAAAAAAATTTGATAATGTCATTTCAAGATTGAAATGACACTATCAATAACACATTAATTTAAAATTGAATAAGATGAAAAAAATGTTTTTGTTATTTGCTGGAATATATTGTTTATCAACTTATTTATATTCACAACAGGATGTTTCATTATTTAATCCTTTAAGTGAAGATGATTTAGTTATAAATAAAAATTTACCTGTTGGTAATATATCTGAAACTCTTGATGTTTCGCTAACAGGTGCTGCAACTTATCAAGTACCCATTCAAATATCGCCGGGAACAAATAATATTGAACCAAAAATATCATTAGCCTATAACAGTCAAAGTGGAAAAGGATACTTAGGGTTAGGTTGGACACTAAACGGGATATCAACAATAAGTAGAACTACTAATAGTATTTTTAAAGATGATAGCATTTGTTATGTAAATTTAACAAATGCCGATAAATTTGCTCTTGATGGAATGCGATTAAAATTAGAATCAGGTATTTATGGCAATAACAATGCATCATATAAAACAGAAGTTGAAACATTTGTTAATGTAATATCTTTTGACACAGATTTGAATAAAGAAGGCCCAGAATGGTTCAAAGTTACTAATTTTGATGGATATGAAATGGAGTTCGGAAGGGAAAATAATTCTTGCTTTACAAATGATGGTAAAAATATATTTTGGAAAATAAATAAACTTTCTGATTACTTAGGTAATTATATGACTTTTCATTATAATATTATTGATAATGAGCATGTGATTACTGAAATAAAATATACAGGTAATATTCAGCAACCCTATAATTCAATTAAGTTTGAATATGGTATAAGGCCAGATAAAAATCAAATTTATTTAAAAGGTGCCTCAATTTATAGTTCATTACTATTAAAAGGCATAAAAAGCTATAGTGAGAATACTTTATATAGAAGCTATGTAATTTCATATTTTGATAATTTTCACGCTAAGATAAATGAAATTAAAGAATTTGATGAGAACTTAGATTTAATAAAAAATTTAAAACTTATGTGGGGAACAGATAATTATGATGAATGTGTTTATGACAGAGATAAAGGCTTGCAGATATTGAAAGGGAACACCAATTTTATAGACAAAAACTTTCTTTTTAAAACAGGTGATATAAATGGAGATGGCATTGCTGATTTAATAACTATGCCAAACATGGAAAATGATGATGTTGAATTGTTTGTTAAATATTATCTTGGAAAAGGAGATGGTAGCTTTGAAACAAATCCTTTTATACCGATGACGAGAGAAGTAGATGCTAGTTTTGTTGATGTAATACCCTATAATGCTAATAATGATAATGTAACTGATATTGCTTATATTAGTAGAAATAAGATATCAACTGGAGGGATGAATGAAAATGTTCAAATGATTGATTTATATGGCGCTAAAAGTATTAAATTAGGCGACTTTAACAATGATAGAATTAATGAAATTTGTATTATAAAGGAAAACACAATTAGAATTATTGAAACGATAACGGCCAATAACGATATAACTATATTTTGCCCATTGTGTCATGAAGAATGTATCGGATTTGAAGGATTTGAAGAAACTTTTGATGAACATATGGAGCATTGTATTTTTAAAGATGATCAGGACTGTCCTTTATGTGGAGAGCCATTAAATGGATTATCTATTAAAAATCATTTAGATACTTGCCCAAGGATTCAAAATAATAATTGTTTTATTTATAGTCAACATTCAGTAAATATAGATAATTTAATTGATTTTGAAAAAGCTGATTTTGTTGATATTACCGGCAATGGTATTACTGAATTGATTGTTAAAAAAAAGCATTCGTTTGAGATTTACTCAATTGAAAAAAACACCAATAATATATATGAAAGCAGTTTGATATATGAAAGAAATTTTTCATATGATATTAATATAGAATTTGGAAATTTTAATGGTGATGGAATATATGATTTATTAGTTTGCAAAAAAAGAAATGGAGGGTCAATAACTATATTTTTTTCTACGGGTGGTACAGAAATACTATCGGAATCACTATATCGTTCTATTCTTTCAAATAGGCCTAATGTTGTTGTTGGTGATTTTAACGGCGATGGGTTTGATGATATTTTTGATATTAGCACTAAAAAAATTCATTATTTTAATGGCACCAAGTTTTTAAAAAAATCAATTAATAATTATATTCCTATAGGTGTAAAAGAGCATATTGCTTGCTTAGGCGATTATAATGGAGATGGCAAAATAGATATATTGTCATATCATGCTAGGGGCTTGATAAGTTTTTATAAAGGGTACAAAGGAAACCTTTTAACTCATATACATGATGGTATTAATCATACACAAATTGATTATAACTTTATTATGGATGAAAATGCTGATAATTACATACAAGAGTGGAATAATAATACTATTGGAGGAGAAGTAAAAAAATTTTATGGGGCTTTATATACAGTAAGTAAAATAAAACAATATGTTGGTACCAATCATGAATCAGAAACAAAAATTATCTATAAAGGAGGAAAAATTTCTTCAAAAGGAAAAGGTTTTCTTGGTTTTGACCAAATTATTAAAGAAAACTTAAAACTTGATTTAAAAATTGAGGTAAATTTTGTATTAAATAATTACTATATTAGTCAAGTTAAAAGCATCAATAATTATACATTTGGTGGAATTCCTTTAACTTCAAATACATACGACTCATATAAATTAGTAGAATATAATAATGAAAATTTTGAAAAGAAAAGATTATATTGGTATGCAGATAAAGTAATTTTAAAAAATCATTTAACAGGTATTATCCATGAAAAAACAATAACAATGGACACTTATTTTGGGAAATTGTTAAATGAAACAGTTGTTTATTCTCATAATGGTGGAACTGTTGCAAATGATTATCAATATATCTCTTTAACATCAAATAATCGTTCCCTTAGAGTAATTGAGAAAAAGACTATAACATCTGCAATTAATTCAAAATCATTTTCAGAATTTAAAAAATACTATTATAATGCCGATGGCTTAGTAAGTTCAATAGAAGATCATAAAGGGGTTATAAATAATTACCAATTCAATAATTTAGGTAATATTATTAAAAAAGAGGTTGCTGGTAATGGTCGATTTGTTGATTATGAATATGATACTAAAGGCAGGTTTAGATTATCGGAAACAATGAATGCTGACCAAAATAAAAAGATAAGCTATACCTTTAATACAAAAAACGGTCAAATTCTTTCTAAAACAGTACCGAATAATAAAACAACAACGTATCAGTATAATAATATTGGTAGTTTGATTAAAACCATTTTTCCTGATGGAAATACAAACGAAATAGAACAAAAGTGGAACAAAGGAGAATTTGATAGCTCAGTGTTATTTTATAATTATAAAAAAACTGCGGGTAAGGCTGATGAATGGCAATGTTATAATGCAATAGGACAAAACATTATGTCTGAGGTAATTGGTTATAATGGCAATAAAATTGTAATTCAGAAAGAGTATAATCAAAACCAATCATTACAATACGAAACTCTGCCGGCTTTTTCAGGAGAATCTGATATTCAAAAAAGAATTACTTATGAGTATTATCCTGATGGTAGGTTAAAAAGCTCAACAAAATTTGGAGACTTAGTTACATCTTATATATATTCAGGTTTAAAAACTACAATAACCCAACCCGATGGCAATAATCAGGAGAAAACTACTGATGGGGCAGGAAGGTTAATTGTATCGAAAGATAACGGGGGCTCAATTAATTACTTATACCATCCTATTGGTGAGCCAAGTGAAATTATTTATGATAATGGAAAAACTATAACTATAGAATACGATGATATTACAGGCTATCAAACAAAGTTAATTGACCCTGAAGCGGGAATCATTGGGTATAACCATAATATATATGGCGATTTAATTAGCCAAATTGATGCAAATGGTAATGAAACTACAAATACCTATGATAATTTTGGTAACCTGATAGCTGAAATTAACCCTGAAGGAACCATTAGTTACGAATATTATTTAAGTGGTAATGGTCTTAATCAGATAAAAAAAGTTATTGATAATACTACAGGAATTTATCAATTTTATACTTATGACCCAAATGGTAGAATT
The DNA here is from genome assembly GCA_965370965.1 of uncultured Bacteroidales bacterium. Taxonomy (GTDB): domain Bacteria; phylum Bacteroidota; class Bacteroidia; order Bacteroidales; family SZUA-534; genus GH45. The sequence continues at coordinate 1,195 of CBDUWQ010000215.1, read as the reverse complement.
AGTACCACCGAAGAAGTAACACCCAGTGAAAGTTCATTAAAAACTTTGCATACTTACGATCAATTCGGAAATGAAATAGGGGTTGATTATGATGCAGATTCTGATAATGTAATTGATTTAAGTTTAACAAAAGAATACATAAACGGCACACTTAAAAAAGTACTAAATGGGGGTACTGTAATATGGGAAGGTATTAAAATGAATGCTTTTGGACAATTAACACGATTAAAATTAGGTATTGAAAATGTTAATAAAAGATATGATGATTATAATTACTTAGCTTTTGTTAATTATCTTGGTTTTGGCTATTATGATCGTACACATTATAATTACGATTTTAATCCTTACAACGGCACTTTAAAAGAACGACATAATTCTTATAGCAAAAAAAGAGAATACTTTACTTATGATAACTTAAACCGTTTAACAAAAATTAAATTTAGGAATGGAAATACAAAAAAAAAATATGAAATAGCATATGCCTCAAATGGTAATATTTTATCAAAAGCTAATGTTGGATATTATGAATACAGCACACAAAAACCCGGAGCTATTGAACATATTTATGAAGATGACCCCAACCAAATTGGATCAAGAATAGACTCTGATATTACTACCCAGCCGCAAAACTTAACTTATAATGCGTTTGATAAAACAAAAACTATTACTGAAGGTATTTTTGAGTATGAATTTCTTTACGGTCCCAATAAGCAACGGAAAAGAATGCAGTATTATGAAAATGGGGATATAAAAAAGACCACCTATTACCATGGAGCTTATGAAAAAGAGGTAAACCATACAACAGGCGAAATTAAAAAACTATTTTATATAGCCGGCTTAGAAGGTTTGGCTGCCATAGTTGTAGTTAATAATGAAGCTCATATCACTTATAGCGTCCAGTTAGACCATTTAGGCTCAATAATGGCATTAAGGAATACCCAAACCAGACAAATTGTTGAACACCATAGCTATGATGCATGGGGCAGAAAAAGAAACCCTAGATACTATACATATGATAATATAACCAATTCAAATATAACCAACCGTGGTTTTACAGGGCACGAACATTTAACCAATATTGGCTTAATTAATATGAACGGCCGTATTTACGATCCAATTTTAAGCCGTATGCTAAGCCCCGACAACAACATTCAAGCCCCTGACTTTTCTCAAAATTATAATAGGTTTAGTTATT
>CBDUWQ010000214.1:0-6345 GCA_965370965.1 uncultured Bacteroidales bacterium | reverse complement strand
ATATCAGCATTAATGTTGCCTAAATATTTTTTGCTTTTTTGCTTACAAAACCTAAGGCAAATGCTCTACCAAGACCTATGGTTATAATATGAATGGGTGAAATCATAATTATATATTTATATTATCTTATTTTTATTGTTTTTATTATCATTACGCTTCGCTGTCATTAATAATCTAATGACCTAATGATTTTTTATTCAACTTTCAACTTTAATATACTTTAGCTTACTCCTACCTACCAGTAGGCAGGTTTTACTTTTTCCTACCATTTAAGATCCTTAAAGTCGTTTATGTTTAGAGTTTTTTTCTCTTTATGCATTTTCATGGCATATGCCAATAAAAGTGCCGTAACCCCAAGACCAATAACAATGGCAGTAAGAACCAATGCCTGTGGTACCGGGTCAACAATTGTATTTATGGCATCGCTAATATCAACTGCACCGTCAATAATTGGTGCGGTACGGCCTTTAACATAAGCCAACGACACCATTACAATATGCAACCCTGTATCAAAAATGCTAAAGCCTATTATTATTCTCACAATATTCTTTTTTGTCATTATTGCCCAAACTCCTACAAGTATGACTAAGAATCCTGTTATTAATGCTACATGTTCCATTTTTTAACTCTTTATATTTTTTATTATGTAAATTGGCTTACTATTACTAACTACATTCAACTATTTTACTGAACAGACTGAAACCCATTTAATATGTTTGACAGCTCTGCTCCTACTTTTAATCCCACAAACGAATAAATAACTGGTATTGCACCGGCACTTAACAGCTCGCCAAATGTTCCAAGTGGCAATATTGCATTGTCTAAAAAGCCTGAACCTATTAATGCCCCTAACATGGCCAAACCAACAAATACTAATCCCGAGGTACTCTCCATAAGAGTAAATAGCTTATGGTTGAACTGTTTTTCGGGAAATGCCAATAATAACAGTATTACTGATGAAGCAATTACAGCACCACCCTGAAAACCTCCACCTGGACTTAAATGCCCGTTAATAAAAATATAAACACCTATCATAATAATTATAGGTATTAAAACTTTTGAAGCTGTCTGAAAAATTTCGCTATTTGTGCGTGTATTCCTGCTATCAGATTGTTTTTTTAAGAAAAAGGCAATAATTGCTGCAGTAAGAAAAAGTATTGTTACTTCGCCCAAGGTATCTAACCCCCTATAAGTTACAACCACTGCTGTAACAATATTGGCCGAATTTACCTTTTCAATATTCTCTTGTTGGGCATAAAAACTTGCCAAGGTTGAAAGCTGCTCGTTACCCGTAAAATTGCTTACCAACGGATAAAGCATAAATCCAAAAGCTGCTATTAATATGACTAAAAAAGTATTTTTCATGCTAGTATTTTTTTAAGTTGTTTCGTTTTCTTCTTGTTTGTGGGTTGATCTAATTTTATTTAGTACATAAAAAAAGATTACTGTAGAAAGCCCACTTCCAATTGCTGCCTCAGTCATAGCCACATCGGGTGCAGCAAGCAATAAGTATAAAACAGAGGCAAACAAGCTTAACGCCCCTGCTGCTATAATAGCTACTACAATACTTTTGTTATAAATAGCAATGCCTGCCATAACCAACATAACAGCTCCTAATAAAATGCTTATAATTAAATAGTTCATATTTTGTTTTTTATGTAAAAGGGGGATGTTAAATACATTTTACCTGTATAAAAAAATCCTTCAATATTATTTATTTGTCTGCTTCCTACTTAACATTCAACGCCTCGTCGCTAACCTGTAATTTATCAACCACAGTTTTGCTTGTAAAAGGTATTTTAATAAAGTAAGCCGCCCTTGCCAATACGTGCGACGACACGGGGTTTGTTATCAATACAAAAAGTATAAGCAAAATAAATTTGCCTGTCCAACCGGGCATTACAAATGCCAATCCTATTAAACTTAATATTGTGCCTAAGGTTGTTGCTTTTGTACCAACTTGTAAACGGTTATATACATCGGGCATGCGTAATAGTCCAACTGCGGCAATTAGTAAAACCAAAGACCCTATAAGTGTTATTATTGCTCCAACTAAATCCATTTTTTTAATTTTATGCGTTTACAAACTTTTTTCTAAATACTTAGCTACAATTATTACTGCCAAAAAGCTTAACAAACCATATACAATAGCTATGTCAAGATAAATTACACGACCTGCAAATTGAGCTATAATTGCTATCATGGCTATTGATGAAATAGTCATAATGTCAAATGCTATTACCCTATCGACAACAGTTTTGCCAATAGCGAACCTGATTATTGTTATGGCTATACTCAATAATATGATAGCCAATGCGATAGTAAGAATTGTATTAACCATAAATTACCTCCAGATATTTTTCAAATTTCTTTACAATTTCTTTTGTCGATGCTTCAATATCATCATCTTTTACATCAATCCAATGAATAAAAAATGAATCACCTTTTACATCTACCGTAAGGGTGCCGGGTGTTAATGTTATTGAATTGGCAAGCAGCATACGTGCAAATTTTGACTTTAATGTTGTTTTTACCTCAACAATACCCGGATTAATGGGCAGCGAACGTGAAAGCACCCTCCGTGCAACATCTAAGTTTGATTTTATTAATTCAATAATAAATACTATTAAATACATAAATGTGCAAACAAAGGCTTTAGGTGTAAATTTCATTTCAGAAAATACACTGCAACTATCACACATAAATATACTAATCACTAGTGATATGATTGCCCCTGTTACCAACACGCTAAGTTGGAATGTATTGCTTATCAGAACCCAAAACACCATGAGTACAATAAATATGATAAGCCCGTTTTTAAATCGTATCATCTCTTTTATATATTAATTTATTATCTGTTTATTAATTGTATTAAAAATAAATTCACGAAAAGTCTTTAAGTTGTCAATTGTACAGCTATCCGATAATATTCTTATAAAATAATCAAATCCGTCTTTACTATGAAAACAGGCAATGGCAAAATCGCAATTTGAAAACATCTCCTCTTGATTTGCCTTGTCAACCAATGTTTCAAACTCGTCCCACTCAATTTTTTCCTGAACTTTAATATATTTGAAATTTGGAACACTTATACTTCTATAAAGCCCATCGCTTATCTCAGTTAATTCAAAAAACTTTATCACTTTAAGCTGGCTTATATATGGGCTCACTACTTGGTTTTTTTGAAAAGATAACCCGTACATTTTATATAACTCAACCAATTGTTCAATATCTTTAAGTTGTTGGTTATATATTCGCAGCGCATTGTAAAACTTGTTATAAACTGTTATTTCGCACGGATAAACATCTAATATGTTTTTAAATGAACGTTTTATTTTTTGTGTTATCCTTATTAACTCATCTACTGAGAAAACTATTTTATCATCAAGTACCAAATAGTAATATTTATTTTCTGATTTTCCTTTAAACCCAGGAAATGGGTTTGAGGCAACAAGCAACAAATCATTATTATTAGAAAAGCCTTTTGGGCTTTCTAATTGTTCCTTTTTAATGATATGTCCGAATGCTTGTTTATCCATTTTGAGAATAAAATGTATGCGTTCTTTAACCTGATTAATTCATAAAAAATGAATTAATCACCAAAGGCCGTCTGAATTTGCTAAATTCAGTCGAGGGTTAACCCTCGAAAAAGTAAAACTTTTTCGGCTTTTATAACACATTAGTGTTATAAAAGTGAATAATTTAATAATTATTCAGATTAAAAAATAGATTACAAATTTACGAGTATAAGAATTCTTTTCAAGGGGTTTTATAAAACATGCAACAAGAATGATATAATAATAAGTTTAGAAAAATATAGACCTATATCTATAAAAAAACAGATATTAGTATATTGAATAATACCTAAATTGAGCGATTCTAAATCTTGAAAATCATCAATCATTTGATTTAAAACATAATACAAAAATTATTAAATACCAACAAGGTGTTCTCAAATTTTATGTATATATTTTAATTTCAAAGCCTGTCTGCCGCCAGGCAGGCATTGGCAATTTTCTGCGTTCACAATCGCTCAGTTTAGGTAATAAATAAATTTGAACTTTATTGTTTAGTAATTGTTTACAAGCAATATCAACAGTTTTTTTATAACATAATATTATATTTTAGCTTTTACACCTTATAAAATGTTTAATTAGTTATTTTTATGCATTCTTATAATTCCTTATAAAAATTATGGATACTGAACAAAAATCGAACTGCACCTTATGTGGTAATAAATCGGAATGTTTTAAGCATTTAAGCAAAAAGGAATTAGATATTACCGATAAGGGAAAGGTTGAAATAAATTTTAAGAGAAAAGAGATAATTGCAAAGCAAGGTGCATTTGCATCACATGTAATGTATATTAAAAAAGGGTTGGTTAAGCAGTATATTGAGGGCAGTACCGGACACGATGACGTTATTATCAATTTTTTTCCGGCAGGGCAAATAATAGGTTTGTCATCATTATACGGTAAAAGCACTTTTGATTACTCTGTATCGGCTGTTGATGATTCTACACTTTGCCTTATTAATATAAATATTATGCGCGATTTGATAAAAGAGAATGGTGTTTTCTCAACCATGATAATCCAAAAAATGAGCGAAAGCTCAAACTATGCACACCAACAACTTTATGATTTAACAAACAGGCAATTAAACGGCAGGCTTGCGCGTGCATTGCTTTATTTGGCAAAAAATGTTTTTAAAAGCCGCAAATTTATTATGTCGCTATCGCGGAAAGATTTGGCAGATTTTACAGGAATGTCAACCATGAGTGCCATAAGGGTATTAAAAGGTTTTATTGGTGAAGGCATTATATCTGACAAAAACGGAACCATGGAGATACTGAATATTGAAGCCCTTGAGAATATTATGCGTACGGGTTAAAATGTTCCCGAATAGTTATCAATAAGTTTGCGCAGCAAAATTTTAAACTCCTCGTATTTTTCTTCTTTCAGTATATTTTTTATATGTGTTTCGCCAATACATTTATTTTCAACTGCATACTTATGCATTTCAATGCCTTTTGGGGTTAAAACTAATTTAACCGAGCGGTGGTCACCTTTTTGCGCCTTCCTTTTTATGTATAGTTTTTTTATAAACTTATCGGTCATTCTGCTTATACGTGCCTGAGGCAGATTCAATAAGTTTGATATTTGCATAATATTCATTTCATTGCATTTATCAATGCACATAAAAAAGTTATATTCCGTTTCATTTATACCCATTTTTTCAAGAACATCCATTTTGCGCTTTAAACACAAATCGAACATTATTTGAAGTAAATCAACAGCCTCTGATGTTTTTAGTATTTTATCCATAAATTAATATTATTGACGTCTATAAAGATAAAATTTTTCCTGTTTTTAACTGCTCTATATTAAAGGTATTATAAAAAGCTGCCAAAGCAGGTAATTCAGTACAATGCGAAGGATACAATTTTAAAATTTTATTCAATTTAAAATATTCTATTGTTTTTTGCGTCTGTTTGTTGTCAAATTTTAAATGAAACCCTCCAATAACAGCCCGTACCTTGGTAATGCCTGTAACCATTTTTGCATATTCAATAATATTACAGATGCCTGAATGTGAACAGCCTGTAACCACAATTAGCTCATTACCATCAATAAAAGCCAATGCCGAATCATCGGGTACAAAATCGGGTTCTCCTTTTTCGTTTACAAATGTTGTGGTTTTTGATTCAAAATTGTTCAAACGGGGTATTTCACCTAAAAATATAATACTATCGGTTATAAAATATGGCTCTTTGCTAGTAATAATGCTAAATTTTTGTTTTAATTCATTATAGCTTAATACCAGCCCAATATTTGATTTATCGTTTTTTCTAAATCTTTTTATAAAGGAATTCGGGGGAGTTATTAATGTTTTATTTTCTAAAAACCGCAACCCATCTCCATGATCCCAGTGCCCATGGCTTAATACAACTGTATCGGTAGTTTTATTTATATCAATATCTAATATTTCCGCATTTTTTAAAAACACATTGGAATAGCCTGTATCAAAAAGGATGGTTTTACTATTATGCTCAATTATATACGATAAGCCATGCTCGGCAAAAAACTTTGCACCTGCACTATTTTCTGTTAATACGGTTAGTTTCATATATTGTGATTTTATTTATTATTGCCACTAAATACTTTAATATCTTTTATTTTAAAACATTACCATTAAGGCACTAAGACACAAAGGTTCACTAAATAATCTTATGCTCAATTATATACGATAAGCCATGCTCGGCAAAAAACTTTGCACCTGCACTATTTTCTGTTAATACGGTTAGTTTCATATATTGTGATTTTATTTATTATTGCCACTAAATAC
>CBDUWQ010000213.1:0-6377 GCA_965370965.1 uncultured Bacteroidales bacterium | reverse complement strand
AAGATAGCAGTGGCAAGGCTACACAACGAAATACTTTAGATAAAAACAGTATAATTAACAACAACTGTAAATTGTCTATTATTCCCAACCCTGTATTGGGCACATCACAAATTAGTGTAACGGCAGTTGAGGGAGCCGAGGTAAAAATATACAGCGCAACAGGGCAGGTAATGTCAAATGATATTTTACAGTCGGGCAGCTACACCAAAACCGTTAGTAGCAACGAATTTTCGCAAGGCGTTTATATGGTAATTGTTTTTGTTAACGGCAAACCTGTTAAAACACAAAAAATGGTAGTTGTAAAATAAGTATTATTTAGACGACATTGATTTATGTACTAAAATATGACTGAAAAAAGCCGGTAATTGATTATTAAAACAATCAATTAGTGGCTTTTTGTATACACAATGTCCTGTATTTTCAATTCGTGCGAATCTACCCACCATGCGAGTAAATGTAATCCTTGGTTAAAATACTTTTCGAACACCTCATTAAGTCCGTTACCAAAATCAAAAAACCATAAAACTATTGTGTTAGTGTTTTATTCCTGAATTTCCGATTTAAGGGGTTCAACCTCCTTTTTAGGAAGATGGCGTTGTGGTTTTGAATGTACTAATGTCATTTCGTTAACCAAATGCTCTGCACCTGCAAATTTATCAACAATAAAAAGCACATACCTTATGTCGAGTGAAATGTTACGGCACATATCGGGGTCGTACATTATGTCGCTCATGGTGCCTTCCCAGTTGCGGTCAAAGTTAATGCCTATTAAATGACCTTTGGCGTTTATTATTGGGCTTCCGGAATTTCCACCGGTTGTATGGTTTGATGCGGTAAAACAGACAGGCATATTTCCGTTATGGTCGGCATATTTGCCAAAATCCGATTGTTGGTATAACTCTTTTAATTTATCGGGAACATCATAATCGTAAATTTCGGGGTTGTCCTTTTCCATAATACCTGTTAAGGTTGTTTGATGAAAATAGGTTACTGCATCTTTTGGAATATAGTTGTCAATTTGCCCGTATGCTATTCTAAATGTTGAGTTTGCATCGGGAAAAAGGGTTTTGTTTGTTTGAAATTCACTAAGTCCTTTTACATATATCCTATCTAAATTTTTTAGTTCAATATCAATTTCCTTTAAATGAGGATAGATACTATTTCTGTAAATATTTAATGATTGATTATATATTAGAAACATAGGGTCGTTTTCTATCTTTTTATTTTTTGATACGGAGTAGCCATCAATAAAGGCATTGATTTTTTTGGGATGCGGGAACATTGATTTATCATAAACATAATTGGCAAAATCATTAATATTGTTTTTAAATTTTGAAGAAATTAGGTTGAATATTTCAGGATGATACTTTTTGGGCATCTCATTATAGTAAAAGCCTATAAAAGCAGTAAATATTTTTTTGCTGGTTTCGTAATTGTAGTCTTTATAAAATTTATTTGCGTTGGTTTGTGTTAATTGAAGTATTGAATCAATGTTTTGGGTATTAGTGGTTTTATTTAAGTAAGTCAGGTTTCTGAATTTCCCAGAAAACTTAATCAGTTCCGAACCTAAAATTGTTTCATAAAAGTAAGTAATGGCAAGTTCATAGGGGCTAATTTTATCGTATAATTCTTTGTATTTTGGTAGTACCTCACCATATTCTGATTTTCTTTTATCAGAATTATTTACCCAAATAGTAAATTCTTTTTCTAACTCTCTCTTTTTATTTAGGGCATCCATTTTTCTTAGTCCTCTGTTTTCGCCAATCCATTTTTTCCAACTGTTGGACATACCGGCAGCCTTTGCCGCATATTTAATTCTAACCTCTGCATTGTTATCCATGTCGGCTTTCATTAGTTCAAGTCCTTTTGTACGTATTTTAATACGGGTAGGGTTTTTTACTTGTGTTTGCAATTCAACCGCATATGATGGTAGGTATTCGGTGGTTGTGCCCGGGTAACCCATAACCATTGTAAAGTCGCCTTTTTCAACTCCGTCAATGGCAATTTCTAAATATTTTTTTGGCTTAAACGGAATGTTCTCATCCGAGTAATCGGCAGGCTCATTATTTTTGTTGGCATAAATCCTAAACATTGAAAAATCGCCTGTGTGGCGTGGCCACATCCAATTGTCGGTATCGCCTCCAAACTTACCAATGGCCGATGGTGGAGCTCCAACAAGGCGTATATCGCGAAAAATTTCATAAACTGACATATAGTATTCGTTACCGGCAAAAAAAGGTTTTATTTTAGCAAGATAATGAGTGCCTTTCACGGCTTTTTTTTCAAGGGTATCAATATTGGCACTAATAATAGAATCGCGGGTATATGCATTTGCTTCATCGGGTACATTGCCTATTATTTTTGATGTTACATCTTCCATTCTTTTTAAAAAGCAAACGCCCATGCCTTCATTGGGAAGTTCCTCTTTTTTGCTCATTGCCCAAAAGCCATCTGTTAAATAGTCGTTTTTAACCGAGCTGTGTGATTGTATTGACCTGTACCCGCAATGGTGGTTTGTCAACAATAATCCTTGATTTGAAATAATTTCGCCTGTGCAAAAATGGCGGAATGGTCTTTTTAAGTTAACTAAACCAATTACAGCATCTTTTAAACTTGCTTGATTTATGTTGTAAATATCATTGGCTGTTAGTTTAAAGCCTTGCTGCTGCATTTGCTCAATATTGTATTTTTTAAGCAAAATAGGTAACCACATACCTTCATGGGCATGCGTAAAAATGACTGATATAAATAGTAATGCTATTATTAATTTTAATTTGTTAATCATAATATTATTTATTTATAGTTATAATCGTTTTATTTCTCAATTGTGGCAACTTATTTTTTTTTATTTGCCCACGAATGGCACGAATTTACATTAATTTTAAATTCATGCAAATATTTTTTTTTAATTTTAAAGAGGAATATCTCTGTCCACTAATTACATAAACCCATCTGCCTATGGCATTCGGGCAGGCTAGGCTGGCAGGTTAATACGAATTTTAAGTAACATATTTAGGTAAATTGGTTGTTGAGTAAAACCTTCATTAATCAATGCTAATAAAAATCATTACGGATTTTAGGTTGTAATTAAAAATTAGATAGTTCGTCGTATAATTTCTGAACAGGCAGCCCCATTACATTAAAATATGAGCCATCAATTTTTTCAATGCCAATATACCCAATCCACTCTTGTATGCCGTATGAACCTGCTTTGTCGTAGGGTTTATAATTCTCAATATAAAAACTTATCTCCTTGTGGGTAAGTTTTTTGAAAAACACATGGGTACTTGCCCAAAAGGTTTTTGTTTTGCTTTTTGTTTTTAAGCAAACAGCAGTATATACAGTATGTTTATTGTTTGATAGTGTTTTGAGCATTTTGCAAGCTTGGTTGTAGTTGGCAGGTTTGCCTAATATGCTGTTGTTTACCCAAACAATTGTATCGGCTGTAATAATCAACTGTTTGTCGGTTATTTCAGAATTAAATACCGAGGCTTTTAGTTTAGCCAAATGTATAGGTATTTCTTCTTTAATAAGGTTTGGGGGGTAAACTTCATCTATTTGTTTAGTTTTTATTGAGAAGTTTATTATTATCTCTTTAAGCAGTTTTTGCCTGCGGGGCGATTGCGATGCCAGTATTATTTGGTATTTATTGATATTGCTGAGAAAATCCATTTTAAATATTGAAATTATAAATCATTATAAACCGTGCAACGGCAGCGTATAAAATGCCTGTTAGCATAATTATTTTTATTAGCCAGCTAATTTTGTGGTAGTGTTTAACGGTTTTTGCTTTTGCAATAAAAAGAGCTGTTAAAAGCAAAGGTATGGCTACAGTTGATAGCAGATACCATTTCGATATCAGGTCGTTAAGGAATTTATAATATAAAAAACTTAGCAGCCAAATAATTACCATTGTCAAAATTATTGCAATTGTTTTTGTGATTTTTATTCCGATTATAACAGGCATAGTGTTGCATCCGTAACTGCGGTCGCCTTCAAAGTCTTCAATATCTTTAACTATTTCGCGCAATAGGTTGGTTAAAAATGCAAAAAATGCAAAAGCTAATATCCAATAAAATAAAATATTAAATGATAACCCGTTTGCTAATAGAATACTGTTGTAAGCTTGGTTTAAAGGTATAATTTCAAAATATGCTACTTGCAGGGGTATCATTGCTGTACCAAGTGCTACAATTATATTGCCTATTAAAAATTGTTTTTTGTATGTAGTTGAGTAAAGCCAAAAGATGCCTGCAATTATTAAATAAACTATAATAATTACAGGGTTTTTAAATTTCCACGATAAATAACCTGCCAGCAGCATGGCAATACTGTTTAATGTAAAATGCAAAATAATAGCAAAACGGCGGTGGATGGTATTGCCTATTATTACTTTTTGTGGTCTGTTTATGGTATCAATTTTTCTGTCAAAGTAGTCGTTTATAACGTATCCGGCTGCACCTAAAAATATATTTATTATTACCAATAAAAGAAACAGCTTGTCGGAAAACTGAAGGGTTAATGTTTGCCCTAATTCTAATGAGTAGCCATAGTCTAATGCCGGTTGAATAATGCCGTAGCGCAATAGGTACATGGTAAATGGTACCATTAGTAAATTTGGGAGGCGAATTAGTTTAAGGTATTTTATCATTATACAATAGTACAAAGTTTTACTAATTATTTATATATGGTTATATATCTTTCATTAAATAAGTTTATTAACATAATCAATGCATTCTTTGTTGAGTCTTTTCTTAATTATATCCCAACCAATGTTTTTATTATACATATCCGGCCAATCGTTTAAATTTACTTCATCAAAATAACCTATGCTTTTAATTGCATGAAATGAATTTCTATAAGAATATTTTGTTTCATAAAACCTTATCATATCTTTAAACTCAAAAATTTGTAACAATTGATATAAATCAATAAAATCCTTAACTCTTGTGCCATTGTTTGATATTGCATTAATTTTCATTGCGGCAATATCATTTAATGATGATAGTTTTATGTTTTCAATATTAATAGGGTTTGATACAAAAGGATATTTATGAGTCATTAAATCAACTTTAACTCCTTGAATAGAACCAATAATTGTATTGTTTTCAATACTATCCATTTCAAAATTAAAATCAGCTTCCAATAGTTCAAGCAAATTATTTGAGTTAAAATCGTTTTGATTGAATAGATCAATATCAATAGATTTCCTGTGTCCTAATTGTAAGGCTAAAGCTGTACCACTAACCAAAATAAAATTATGCAGATATTCTTTTTCTTGCAGCTTTTGCAGTAACTTAAAGGTGTTATTATCGATAGTATTTTTTTTTAACATGCAAATTTATCCTTGTTAATATGAAAATAGTTAGATAAAAAATTGATTGTTCTTTTATCTAAATCTTTGATGCGTAACAATAAAGATTTAATTAGATTACTATTGTAAAAATTTAGTATGCCTATAAATTCTTTTATGTTTCCTCTTTTAACAACTCTTTCGATAATAATAAGGTCATTTTTTCCGGCTTCAATATTTGGGATATCCCAAAACAGATTATTGCGGAGTTGAAGTGTTTTGTTTTTATTTGTTAATATCATTTAATAATTTAGTTGAGAAACTTACTCGTCTTTTTATCTTTTATACTTTGGTGGTTGTATAAAAAGCATTACCAAAAATACGAAAATTTATCTGTATATTTTTACAAAATATCAGGTTTGTCGGTATCTAATTTTACCCATTTTCCTTGTGCCCTAAGCACTTGCTCAATAACATCGCGCACGCAGCCGCTGCCACCGTCAATATTTGAGATGTATTTTGACACCTGCTTTATTTCTACCGCAGCATCGCCCGGGCAGGTTGGTACACCAACCATTTTTAAAACAGGGTAATCGGGCAAATCATCGCCCATGTACAAAATCGAATCTAAATTAAGGGAATGCTTTTTGCAAAAGTCTAAAATGGCTTCTGTTTTTTTAAACGAACCCATATACAAATCGTTAATATCAAGGTATTTAAGGCGTTTTATAGTGCCTTCATTTTCGGCTCCGGCACTTATTATGCCAATGGGGAAATTCATTTTTTGAGCAAAACGCACGGCAAATCCATCTCTTGTATTCATTTTTCGTACTTGTTCTCCATTACCCATGCAGTAAAGTCCACCGTCGGTAAATACTCCGTCAACATCAAATACAAAGGCTTTTACCTTTTTTAAATCTTCTTTAAAATTACCCATTGTTGTTATTTAAAGTTTAAAATACTATTTGATACAAAACTATATATTTTTTTTAATTGTGGCGTTTGTAAAAGTTCAAGATGCTGTTTTATGGTATTTTTATCGTTGCGCAATGCCGGACCTGTTTGAGCTTTACTTGGTAAAATG
>CBDUWQ010000212.1:0-6467 GCA_965370965.1 uncultured Bacteroidales bacterium | reverse complement strand
TAATAAGATAAGGATTTTTTATTTTTTTTGCAAATTAGTAATGATACAATTATTGATATTGCCGGTATATAACTAATGCTGACACAAGATTGCAGCTCGTATTTTATAGCAAAAAGCACCTCTTATAGTTTGGTTCAGTTGAGCGGTTTAGCAACTTCAAACCGCTAAGCTGCTGTTTATAAGTGCCAAATTATTGCATCGTAAATTAATGAATAATAAAAATACAAAAGGCACTTTAAAATCCTAAAATACAAACCAATCCTTTATCTCCTGTGGTGTGTCTGAAGGACGGTCTTTGTGGAAAAACTCATTTTTTTTGTTATCATAAATATAATCTTTTTCCCACTCAGTTTTGTTGGCAATAATCTGCTTAATGGCATCTGTAAATTCCAAAACTTCTTTATCTGTCATTGTGGGGTGTAACGACCAACGAACCCATCCTGGCTTATCCGACAAATCGCCAAGGTTTATTTTACTGGTTATTTCGTTCGATTGTTCGTGGCTAACCTCTAACAAATAGTGCCCATAAGTTCCGGCACAGGCACAACCACCCCTTACCTGAATACCGTACCTATCGCTTAAAAGTTTAACAATAAGATTAAAATGTATATCTATAATATAAAATGAGATAATACCAAGCCTATCTTCAATATTGTCGGCTAAAATATGTACTTCAGGAATAGAGCGCATTGCAGGGAAAGCAATATCAAGCAGCTCTTTTTCTCTATCCAAAATATTGTTGATGCCCATTTTGTTTTTAAGCTGAAATGACAGAGCAGCCCTTATCATCTGTAAAAATCCTGGTGTTCCACCATCTTCTCTTACTTCAATATCATCAACATATTTATACTCATTCCATCGGTTAGTCCAGTCAACAGTACCACCCCCCGGGTTATCAGGTATTTCATTGTTGTATAATTTTGAATCGAATAGCAGAATGCCTGATGCACCTGGTCCGCCTAAAAATTTATGAGGACTAAAATAAATTGCATCAAGTTTAGCTGTTTCATCTTTTGGGTGCATATCAATTTCCTCGTAAGGTGCCGATGCCGCAAAATCAATAAAAGCCAAGCCATTGTATTCATGCATAACTTTTGCCAGTTCGTAATAAGGTGCATGTACACCGGTAACATTTGAGCAGGCTGTAAATGCACCAATTTTGAATTTCCTTTCTTTATACTCTTCCAATAATTTTCTTAACTCATTAACATCAACCTTTAAACCTTTACCGGGAGGTATAATAATAACATCGGCATTGGTTTCGAGCCACGATGTGTGGTTTGAATGATGCTCCATATGGGTTATAAATACCACAGGTTTATCATTTTCTCTAATGCATTTTTTATGCGATAAATAACCACATGAACGCAATCCCAATATCCTTATCAGTTTATTTACTACCGCAGTCATTCCAAACCCGGCTGACATAATTACATCATCAGGGCCTGCATTAACATTCTTTTTAACAATTGACTGGGCATAATGGTAAGCTTTGGTCATTCGTGTTCCGGTTTCGCTTGTTTCGGTATGTGTATTTGCTACAAATGGTCCAAATACATTGGTTATCTGATTTTCAATATCTTTATGTAATCTTCCGCCGGCAATCCAGTCGGCATATACTATTTTTTGTATCCCGTATGGAGAATCATAAGTAGCATCATTCCCAACAACACCTTTTCTAAACTCCTGAAAATACGACTCTAAATTATTCATATATTTATTTTTTTTTCATAAAAAATGCGCCTGCAAAAATAACAAATTATAGAGTTAAAATATAACATTATAGGTGTTTTATAAATTGGTATTAAATCCAATCCCAAATAAAATTCTAAAATAAACCAACATGTTGATTTTAGAGTAAAAATCATTAAAAATCGTCATAAATCAAAAAGTACTCTCTGTATAATTTAATTTTAAGTCGATTAAAAATAATTGTAAGGCTGCTATACTTGTGAAATTTGTCATGGCACTTTACCATAATCACAGGTGACCTTTCTATGTCAACCATTTTGTAATACACGTTTATCCATTTTACCCAACTTGTAAATTTTGGGTGCTGCCTAATGCATACAACAATAGGGTTTTGCATTGGTGCAATATTATATACGAACCATTGACACAGGCTTTTTTACCTACTGCTATTATTGTACAAGAAAAATAATATGCAGAAAATAGAAGTAAGAGAGTAAGACCTAAACTTGAGCGACTATGAACTTTGAAAATCACCAATCATTTGATTTAACGGAGAATACAAAATTTCCTACATACCAACAAGCCTGCCAGCCGTTCAGGCAGGGTGTCCTCTAATTTTGTGTATCACTTTTAATCTCAAAGCCTGTCTGCCGCCAGGCAGGCATTGTCAATTTTCTTTGCACACAATCGCTCAATTTAGTTATAAATAATATTAAAACTACGTCCATTCCTCCTCCTCCCTTCGAGAATCTTTCCGAAACAAATTTGGAACAGGCTCTCCAAAGGAGGACAATAGGAATGAATAATATTTAATTGAACGCTATATTGCGTTCTGCTTCAATTTGTTCAATAGTTTTTGGTTTTTGTTTTCCTAATAATCTTTTGCCATCAGGTGTAATCAAAAAATCTTCTTCGTTACGCATACCACCAAAATTGCGGAATTTTTCTAGCATATCAAAATTAAGGAATTCGGTATTTGTTTTATTGGTTTTCCATAAATCTATTAAATCGGGAATAAAGTAAATGCCTGGTTCAATGGTTAATACAAATCCTGGCTCAAGTTTTCGTCCTAAGCGTAATGATTTTAATCCGAACTGAGTGCTTTTAGGAACACCGTCCCACCCAACGTAAACCTCACCTAAATCTTCCATGTCGTGTACATCAAGTCCCATCATATGACCTAATCCGCAAGGGAAAAACATAGCGTGTGCTCCGTTCATCAAGGCATCTTCAATATTACCTTTCACAAAGCCCATATCTTTCATGCCTTGCATAATAGTACGTGCCGATTGGTAATACACATCTTTAAAAGCAACACCTGGCTTTAGTATATCTATAGCAGCCTCATGTCCAGCAAAAGCAATATTGTATATCTCTTTCTGAATATTGGTAAATTTTGGTCCCACAGGCATAGTACTCGACAAATCGCCGGCATAGCCCATTTCTGTTTCAGCACCACAATCTAAAAGAAACATTTGACCGTCTTTTACTACATTACCATGATAGTGGTTGTGCAGTGTTTGACCATTTATTGTTGCAATTACCGGAAACGATAAATGCCCGTTTTCCACCTCAGAAATACGTATCATTTCAGCAGCTATTTCTGATTCTCTCATACCAGGTTTTAGCATACGCATTGCTGCAATGTGCATGTTAACACTAGTGTTTACTGCATTCTCAATTTCTACAATTTCTTCGTCTGATTTATAGTTGCGCTGATTAACAACAGCTTTTACTAAATCGACAGATGCATTTTCAACAACTTTGGCAGGCTCTATTCCTAACCATTCAAAAATGCGAATCTTATTATCGTGACGATAAACAGGTAAAAAGTGAATTGCTCTGCCTTTGCTTTTAGCAGCATCTAACATCTGCTGAAGCTTCGATAAAGGTTGGGCTTCTTTTATTCCACTTCTATCTGCTCTTGAAACTATTGTAGGCTGTTGTCCCATCCAAACAATATGATCTATGGTATAATCGTCGCCAAATAAAACTTCCTGTCCGCTTTCACAATCTAAAACGGTTACTAAATCAGGGTGATTAATTCCTGTGAAATATAAGAAAGAACTATCTTGCCTGTAATGATAGGTATTATCGGCATAATTCATCGGACTTTCTGAGTTTCCTAACAAAAGGATTAATCCGTTACCAACTTGTTTTTTTAGTTTTTCTCTACGGCTTATGTAAGTTTTTTTCTTAAACATAATTTTAATTTTTAGATAAAAGTAATTATTCTTTTTACTTGATTTTCTATTCTATGGGTGGTTCTTCTCCCTTTAAATTTTTCACAAAAAAGTCCCAGCGTTTACGAATAAAATAGCTATCCCACCATAAACCACCATGGTCAACATTGGGAATCATTAGCAATTCAAAATCTTTATTCGCTTTTATAAGTTCAGCGGCCATTCGGGTTGAACCCGATGGATTTACATTGTTATCTAAATCGCCATGCGCTAATAATAGCTTGCCTTTTAGCTTAGATGCATTAATAATATTACTTTGTTCATCGTAATGTTTGCCTGCTGGATAACCCATGTAAATCTCGGACCACCATGCCTTTGCAATTCGGTGGTCGTGGTTACCAGCACTCGATACCGATACTTTGTAAAAATCGTTATAGGCAATCAATACGCGAACAGCATCGTATCCACCAGCCGAATGCCCCCACATTCCTACTCTGGTAGTATCCATATAAGGATATTTTTCGGCTAATTTTTTTATGGCTCTAATATGGTCTGGTCCACCAATATCACCCAGATTCTTATACGATTTATCGTGAAATTCTTTAGAGCGAAAAGCCGAACCTAAACCATCTACAGTTACTACAATAAAGCCAAGTTCGGCAATGGCATAGTTCATATTTAAAACTCCACGACCAAAAGATTTTGGTGTAACAATAGTTTGTGGACCACTATAGGAATAATCAATTATAAGATAAGATTTTTCAGGGTCAAAGTTACTTGGTCTATAAATTACACCATAAATATCTGTTTTACCGTCGCGTGCTTTCACCATGTATTGTTCAGGTGCAACAACTCCCAACGAATCTAAAATACTTGCATCAGTATTTTCAAGTGTCATTACTAGTTTTCTAGTTTTAGTATTCCGTAAAACAGCCTTATTTGGTAAATCAACACGCGAATAGTTATCTACAAAATACTTATTATCATTTGTAAAAGTAACACTGTGATAAGCATTTTCAGGAGTAAGAAGTGTTACTGATTTTCCAGAATAGTCTATTACATAAAGATGCTCGTAATATGGGTCACGTCCTTCTTCTTTGCCGTTTGCTGTAAAATAAATTTTCTTTGTTTTTTCATCTACATATTTAATGTTACGAACCACATATTTACCTTTAGTTACCTGATTTATTACAGTTCCATTTATATGGTAAATGTGATTCCAGCCATCTTGCTCCGAAAGCAATAAAAGTTCCTTCTCGTCATTTATCAATTTATATTGCCCCATCATTGGGTCAACATAGGTTTTACTAGTTTCTGAATAAATAACTTTAGTTTTACCTGTTACAGCATTAGTTTTAGTAAAACTACCTTTTTGCCAGCCTCGTTTATAAAAAAGTTTATAAACCGATTTACTGTCTTTGCTCCACTCGGTACTATAGTTAGCAAAAGTTGGTATAGGATGTAAATCTATCTTAACCACCTTTTTGGTTTCCAAATTAGCCACGTAATATTCAATAGTTGGTACTAATGAGTCACCTGCAAGAGGTCGGTAATAGGAATAAATTTCAGAGCGCCAGCCTTTTTCAGGAAGCGATTTATACAAATACAATTTTTGTGCATTTCTTCTATCGTATCTATATATTAAAAGTTTTTTTCCGTCCTTACTCCAGTCAACATCAATTTCGAATTCAACAGTTTGATTTGTACTTTCGTTTTGAGTAAAGTACCACGAAATATATCCACCATAAGGAAAAAGCTCCTCGCCATCGGTTGTAAGTTGTGTTTCTTTACCAGTAATAACAGTTCTTACCCAAATATTATAATCTTTAATAAACGCCAGTAGAGTACTATCGGGCGAAATGCTCTCTGTCTTTTTATATTTAGTAGGTTTTTCAACTTCCGCTATTTCATATGTTTTTAAATTACACTTAAATAACAAAGTATCTTTCTTAACCTGAATAATTCATAAACTTTTTGAAAAAGCAGTTAACATATTGATTATCACAACAAAAGGGTATTTTAGTAAAAAAATTAATTTTTGAAAAAGTTTCCAAGTGCATTTATTTTAATGCATCTGTTTCGTTACGAAACCCTTGAAATATAAAGATATATCGGCGGTTTCCGATGCCTTACAGCTACATCAAACTAAACGCATGAATTATTCAGGTTAAAGCGAACCCACTTTAGTTCTTTATCAAATTCAATATTTGAGATACCTAACTTATATGCGCTTACCGTATCTTTTGTTGTTTTTGTAAGAGCATCAGCCAATTTTTTGTGATTAAATGCTAATGCATTGCTACTTTTTACTGGATTAACTAACTGATATTTTGTTCCTTCGTCTGTTTTTGTGCTATACCAAAAATAGTTACTTCCCTTAATTGATTGAGGTGTTACCCAACGGGTATAAATTTTATTTTTTAAGTTACATGGAAGCAAAAGTTCTGCTTTCTCATATTGTTGTAGCATATTTTGACAAAAAGCTATAACTACAAAAAAGGATAACCAAACAACTGCAAGTGCTTTTTTTAAATACATTTTAATTCTACTTTACGAACTTAATTTTGTTTGTTGTTTCAATTTTTGTTTGTT
>CBDUWQ010000211.1:0-6480 GCA_965370965.1 uncultured Bacteroidales bacterium | reverse complement strand
GCACCATTAATTTCATTTGTTAAAACAATTCCTACACCACTATTATAATCAGAAAAACTTTTGTCGTATGATGCGCCAAATGAATGAAAACCGGCATTAGTTCTTAACCATTGATTACGGTAAAAAAGGTTTACCCTATCAGATTGCGCGGTGCCGGTAAAGGCAGGGTTTAGTACCACAAGGTTAGAATAAAACTGTGACATGGGTGCATCTTGTGCAATAGCAGTATTTAAACTAAGTGCAGTAATTATTATTAATAAGTATTTTGTGAAGATATTTATCGGCATTGTTTTTGTAATCTTTTGCGAAATCTAATAATAAAAATATTATTTTTTGCGTTCTGACAACAAATAAACGTAAAATTGCGGATGATATTTTTAATATGAATCATTTATTATGAGTAAGATATTATTTATTGGGTTATTTATTATATGTTTTGGTACAGTAATTAATGCACAAAACCATAAGGTTATAAAAACCATTAATTGGGATGAGTATGATTTGGCTGTGCCAGATAAAGATATTGATAATTTTGCTAAACAAGAAGGGGTATATGTTACCAATGAATATTTTACGGGTGCTGAAGCAAAATTTAATAAAGTTACGTTTTTGCCTATTACAGAAAATGAGAAGGATATAGTAGCCGGATTGACGCTTGCAGCCAACATTTTTATTGATATTGTTGTTGCCTATGAAAGGAAAAAGCCTGTAATTAACTACTCTTTCAATCCATATAGGTTAAACCCTGAAACCAATTTAATAGAGAAGGTTAATGAATATGAGATTTACTTTACATTAAAGAAAAAAACCTTAAAGGCAGTAGATTTGCAAACATATGCAGCAAACTCATTGCTTAATAGCGGTGATTGGTATAAAATTAAGGTTGATGTATCGGGTGTTTACAGACTTACATACAGTCAATTAGAGGCAATTGGCTTATCGCAGCCCCAAAATGTGCGGTTGTACTATTATGGAGGCAAACAACTTCCCTACGCAAATTCTGATAAAAATTATGACGATTTGGTTGAAATACCCATAAAAATGGTAAAGGGTAACGATGAAAGTTTTAACGCAGGCGATTATATTATTTTTTATGCTGAAGGTTCAACTACTTGGGACTATAATGCCGGACTGGATATGTTTGTGCATTCAGAGCATAATTTTTCGAATTATACATATATGTTTATTAGTGATTTTATGGGTGAAGGTGGATTAAGAATACCTGAAACAGATAATGGTAATTTAAATACCGATTATACCACAACATCTTTTGACAGCTATAAGCACCATGAAGAAAACAGTAATAATCTTATACAAACAGGAAGAACATGGTATGGCGAAAAATTTATACCGGGGGGTACAGAGAACTTTCCTTTTGCTTTTCCTAATATTATTGGTTCCGAAAAGGCTAAAGTTTATACAAGCGTAGCTGGTAGAAAAAAATTAGAATCGGAAACTTGCTACTTTAGCATTTCTGACAATAATACCGAATTGGGTAATATTGAAATATCTGATAATTACAGTAAATATGTGTATGCACGTGGTTATAGTAGGATTCTTGAGATTAATAACCCATCAGCATCTATAAATTTAGAATTTGAATTTGTTGGTGTAAATTCAAACATGGTTGGGTATTTGGATTTTGTTTGTGTTAATACACGCGAAAAGCTAAAAATGCATGGCAGCCAATTTATGTTTCGCGATAAGCATGCAAGTAAAAAAACCACAAAGTTTGATATTGATAATACAGGAAAATCTATTATTGTTTGGAATATAACCGATGCAACCAAGCCTTATGAGATTAAACTTAATAATCAAAACGGAACATCTTCTTTTAAAATACCTGCCGACACCCTTCAGCAATTTATTGCTTTTGATGGTTCAAACTTTTTATCGCCTATAATTGAAGGAGAAAATTTGGGCCTGATTGAAAATCAGAATTTGCATGGGGCAGGCTTTTTTGATATGGTTATTATTACCCATCCAAAATTTAAGGAACAGGCAGATACGCTTGCGGAATTGCACCGTACCCATGATAACCTGTCGGTATTGGTAACGCAGCCACAGATTGTTTATAATGAGTTCTCATCGGGTACAATCGATATTTCGGCCATTCGGAATTTTATGCGGATGTTGTATGATAAGGCAAATACTGATAATGAAATGCCAAAATACTTATTGCTTTTTGGCGATGGTTCATACGATAATTGGAATACCGGTTCTGAAAACAGTAATTTGATACCAACTTACCAAAGTATAAATTCATTGGGATCAACCACAAGCTATGTCTCCGATGATTATTATGGGCTGCTTAGCTTGGGTGAAGGAGAGATTGGTGTAGATTCTCCAAGTATTTACGGGTTGCTTGATATAGGTGTAGGCCGTTTTCCGGTACAAACAGTTGAAGAGGCACAGTTAATGGTTGATAAAGTTAGGCATTACATATCGCCTAAATCGTTTGGTAGTTGGCGGACAAACATATGTTTTATTGGCGACGATGATGATAATGGCATGCATATGAAAGATCCTGAAGCCATTGACCGTGATATAATTAAGGTATTAAATCCTGAATATAATGTTAATAAAATATACCTTGATGCCTATAAGCAAATATCAACCCCATCGGGGCAAAGGTATCCCGATGTTACCGAGGCTATTAATAGGCAGGTTGAATATGGGGCTTTAATTATTGACTATGTTGGGCATGGTAACCCCAGAATTTTGGCCCATGAGCACGTTTTAACGGTAACCGATGTAAGAAATTGGAAAAACTGGGATAAGCTATCTATTTTTGTTACAGCAAGTTGCGAGGTTGGGCGTTTTGACGATTTTGAACGAACATCATTAGGTGAGTGGATGATTTTAGGAGCCAATGGCGGTGGAATTGCTGCTTTAACAACAACAAGAGTTGTTCATTCGGGTACTAATGATAATTTGAATAGAAGCTTTTTTAGGAATGTGTTAAGAAGCGAGTTGAGGCTTGGCGATGTAATACGGATAGCAAAAAATGAACAGCCGGCATCAGGCTTAAACCACCGAAATTTTACATTATTGGGCGACCCTGCAATAAAACTTGCTGTTCCTGAAAATAAGATTGTGGTTGGTGCTATTAATAATAATTTTTTACCGGTTAATAAACCCGATAATATTATGCAAACGGGGTCAAATACAGACAAAAACCCAGCAGCTACAGTTATGTACGAACCGGGCGACACTATTTATGCTTTATCAAAAGCCACGGTTGAGGGCTATATTGATGATAAAAACGGAGACCCTTTTAATAAAGATGGAGTTTTATATATTACCGTTTTTGATAAAACAGATACCCTGCGAACCTATGGACAGGATAATAACCCTGTAACTTTTACTCTTCAAAATAAAATATTATATAAAGGAAAGGCAAGCATCACCAATGGGTATTTTAAATTTGAATTTATTATGCCTAAAGATATTAATTACAAATTTGGCAAAGGTAAACTGAGTTTATATGCAGTAATTGATTCAACAATAGAGGCTATTGGTTATTCAGATAATATTATAATAGGTGGTAATGCAGAGGATATTGAAAGTGATTTTGATGGACCTGAAATTGCGCTGTTTATGAATGATACTCTGTTTATGAATGGAGGAACTACTGACGAAAATCCAATTTTTATTGCAATACTAAAGGATACCACCGGAATTAATACCACCGGAAATGGTTTTGGTCATAATATTACTGCAACTTTAGATGGCAATCAGGACAACGTTACCATTTTGAATAATTATTATGAAGGGTATATTGATAAATATAATAGTGGAGAGGTAAATTACAGGTTTTATAATTTAGAACCGGGATATCATTATATAAATTTTAAAGCATGGGATATATATAATAATAGTCAAGAAAGTATGATTGAATTTTATGTGCGTGAACGAAACGAAATGGTAATAGAAAATATGTATAACAGGCCAAATCCGTTTAGGGATTTTACTGAGTTTACCTTTGAACATAACCAGTCGTTTGATGCCTTTGACATTACCATTAATATTTTTGATATAATGGGTAGTAAGGTTGCAGTTTTAAATCAAAAGAATTCAAATTTGGGGTATGCAATTACTCCAATACAATGGGACGGAACAAATTCAGGTGGTGCAAAACTTCCGAAAGGGGTATATATTTATCGTACTGAAATTACTGCTACTGATGGTAAAAAAACACACAAATCGTCAAAATTGATGATTTTTTAATAATAAAATTCTTAAATAACAGTTTGTATTTCTAAATTTGCATGATTTTTAAAAAATAGCTCAAGGCAAGGATATTTATTAAGCCACCTGCTACTAACATAGGCAGGTATATAAATTAATTATTATAAATATTCATTAGTGGGCACAATTAATAAACAGATGAAGGTAATGAACAAAAAAATTTTATACCTAATAATAGGTATTGTTATAATAAACATAAATAGTGTAATTGCACAACAGAGTGATGATTATGACCAATTGCTTGGACAAGAGTTAAATGCAATTACAACAGGTGTTCCGTTTTTAATGATAGCTCCTGATTCAAGGTCGGGTGCAATGGGTGATGCAGGTGTAGCAATATCGCCCGATGGGTATTCGCAACACTGGAACTCATCAAAATTGGCTTTTATTAAAGACCCAATGGGAGTAACCATTAGTTATACCCCTTGGTTAAAAAAGTTGGTTTCCGATATGAGCCTTGCTTATGTTGCAGGTTACTATAGGTTAGATGAAAATCAAACCATTGGAGTAGGGCTAAGGTATTTCTCAATGGGTGAAATACTTTTTACCGATGAAAATGGTGATCCGATTGGAAACTATGCCCCACATGAGCTTGGCGCTGATATTTCGTATAACCGAAAACTGTCAGAACATTTCTCTATGGGTATTTTAGGCAGGTTTATATATTCGAATTTAACCGGTGGGCAATCTGAAGGTTCTACGGCAGGTAAATCGGTGGCTATGGATATTAATGGCTACTATACTAATGATTTAAACATTTCAGATTATAAAGGCAGTTGGGCCGCAGGGTTTAATATATCGAATATTGGTGCAAAAATTGGATATACCGAGCAGGAAAAAAACTTTATTCCTACTAATTTAAGGCTTGGGGGTGCAATGACATTAGATTTTGACGACTACAACAGTATGACCGCCACTTTAGATTTTAATAAACTTTTAGTACCAACGCCACCTTATTATTATAATGAAGGAGAGGAAATGCCAGATGGTTCAATTTCAGAGGGAGGTAATGATCCAAGTAATATTAAGGCAGGAATGGATCCAAATGTATCGGTGGCAACAGGCATGATACAGTCGTTTTATGATGCGCCACGCGGGTTTGAGGAGGAGATGGAAGAGATAAGTTATGCATTTGGTATAGAGTATTGGTATGCAAAGCAGTTTGCAATACGCGGTGGTTATTTTCATGAAAACCAGAATAAAGGTAACCGCAAATATTTTACAGCAGGTGTAGGGCTTAAAATGAATGTATTTGGGCTCGACTTTTCATATTTAATACCTGCCGGCAGCTTTAATAACAGTCCATTGTCAAACACATGGCGTTTTTCGCTTATATTTGATATACAAGGTTTTAACAAGCAATAAAAATGAATTTACGTATTGGTTTTGGATACGATGTACACACCCTTGCTCAGGGGGTAACCTTTACGTTGGGCGGAATTGTTATACCACATAGTAAAGGCTCTGTTGGTCATTCAGATGGTGATACACTTATTCATGCTATTTGCGATGCCCTTTTAGGTGCTGCCAATATGCGCGATATAGGCTTCCATTTTCCTGATACAGATAGTGAGTTTAAAAATATTGACAGCAAAATACTGTTAAAAAAAACTGTTAAGATAATTGCAAGTAAAGGTTATGTTATAGGTAATATAGACTCTACTATAACTTTGCAAAAACCAAAAATAAAAGATTATATACCAACTATGCAGTTGGTTCTTGCCAAGGTTTGCCAAATTGACCAAGACAATATTGCAATAAAAGCTACAACTACCGAAAAACTTGGTTTTGAAGGTAGAGAAGAAGGAGTATCAGCCCATGCTGTTGTTTTGATTAATAAAAAATAGGCAATGAAAACCATTGGCTCAGTTAGCGAATTAGAATTTATTTTAAAGGATAACCTTGGTGTGTTGGCATATTTTTCGCACGAAAAGTGTAATGTATGCAAAACGCTTAAACCAAAGTTGGCTGAGTATTTTTCTAATTATTTTCCAAAAATAAAGAGAGTTTATATTGATATTGAAAAACTTCCTGAATTGGCTGCTCAACAATTAATATTTACTGTGCCTGTAATTTTAATTTTTTTTGAGGGGAAAGAGACTTATAGAAAAGCAAGGTCTATTGGGGTTCAGGAATTGGCAGAATTAGTTGAACGTCCGTATTCCATATTTTTTGAAAATTGAAAAAATAATTACTTTAATATCCTTTAGGCACTTTAAACTTTTAATT
>CBDUWQ010000210.1:0-6495 GCA_965370965.1 uncultured Bacteroidales bacterium | reverse complement strand
TAAATAAATACTATCAAAATGCAAGATAAAAAAAAGGAGATATTAACAGCTGAATAGTTAGATTTGCTTGCAAGTGAGGCTACAAAAAGTTCATCTGAGGAAATAAAGCAAAGATTAGGTGTGATTTTGTATGTTAAAGATGGTTATTTAATTCGTGAATATAAAAATGGAGAAAGAGAAAATATTAGAAAACTACACTCTATTAAAGTAATTCCTGGCACAATTTTAAAAATAAATAAATAATTTATGCAGATTAAGCGAATGCGCATGTTTGCAGATCAAAATGGCTCAGGTAAAAGCACTATTTTTAACCAAATAAAAGAGAAGGTAGCTTTTGGGTTTTATTTGAATGCCGATGATGTTGAATTAAATGTTATTCGAGTAAAAGATAGGGTATTCAAGGGTGGGCATAGTGTTTGCGAAGATAAAATTCGAAAAAGGTATTTTAAAAGTTTATAGTTATTACACAAAGCTATTCCATATACATATCGCACCTTTATTTTTGATAATTCAGAAGATAAATCTAAATTAATCTTGGAAATTAACAATAGTGAAGAGATTAAGTTTTATTCAGACTCTATTCCAGAATGGGTTAATCGTTGGTTACTTTCTTATTTTCAATAATTAAATATCATTATTTAGTATTATTTTTACATTAATATGAACAAAAAAATATGGCTTTCATCTCCCCATATGGGAGGAAACGAGATGAAGTACGTTAATGAAGCATACAAAACAAATTGGATTGCACCATTAGGACCAAATGTTAATGGTTTTGAGGACGATTTAAAAGAGTACTTGAATATAGCTGAAGTTGCGGCATTAAGTTCAGGAACTGGAGCAATACATTTGGCATTAACTCTATTTGGGGTAAAAGCTGGTGATGGTGTTATAGCTTCATCTTTTACTTTTTCGGCAACAGTAAATCCTATAACTTATGTAGGTGCTAATCCTGTCTTAATCGATAGTGAAGAGGATACTTGGAATATGGATCCTCAATTATTAAAAAAAGCAATTGAGGAAGAAACAGCAAAAGGTAACAAGCCAAAAGCTATTATTTTAGTTTATTTATACGGTATGCCTGCAAAGATTGATGAGATAATTGCTATAGCAAATGAATTTGATATACCTGTAATAGAAGATGCAGCAGAAGCTCTAGGCAGTAAGTATAAAGGTAAAGCACTGGGAACATTTGGTAAGTTTGGTGTTTTGTCATTTAATGGTAATAAAATTATTACAACCTCAGGTGGTGGAGCTTTGGTTTCAGATGATGAAGAGCTAATTGCAAAGTCGAGATTTTTAGCAACACAGGCAAGAGATGATGCACCGCATTATCAGCATACACATATAGGTTTTAATTACCGCATGAGTAATATAGTTGCAGGTATTGGACGTGGTCAAATGGAGGTGCTTGCTGAACGTGTGGCTCAACGCCGGGCTAATTTAGAATTTTACAAAGAGCTGTTTAAATATATTCCGGAAGTAAAACTATTGGAAGAACCTAATGAAGATTACTTTTCAAATTTTTGGTTAACATCAATAGTAATAGATTCGGATACGAAGAATAGAGAAGGTTTACGTCTTGCTTTTGAGGCTGTAAACATTGAGGCTCGTCCACTATGGAAGCCTATGCACATGCAACCTGTATTTAAAGATTGTACAAGTTATACAAATGGTGTTTCTGAAAAACTATTTGAAAAAGGTTTATGTTTGCCTTCCGGGTCAAATTTAACTGATGAAGATAGGGAAAGGATAAAGGATGTAATTATTTCTTATTTTAAGAGTTAGTCTGAAAATGTTATTTTGTATTTGATAGGCAGCAAGGTATGGTGGAGCAAGCTTTGAGAATACAGTTGCAAATCAACTGTTTTTTAAAGGCGATGTAAAATACTATGCTAAAAGATCGGGGCAAGAAATTGATTTTATTTTAAACGAAGAAATTGCTATTGAGGTTAAAGAAACACCCTCACCAAGTGATTATAAAACATTGCAAAGGCGTGCTAAAAGCATTGATATATACAAAACAGTTTTGGTAGGATTAAATATGCCGGGTAGCGGATTTAACAACTTTTTGTATGGGGGTGCAATTTATTAACGTTATAATTGCAGATTGTGATATAATAGATAAAGTGATAAAACATAGATGAATAATAAATTATTACTCTTTAAGCAGGACAAAAACAGAATAGTAAGCCAACTATTTCAAATATCGGTTGCCTTATGGTTTTTGCGAATGGTATTGCCTGGAGTGAAATACCTTTTTATTCCGTCGCTTTTAGTGCTTTTTGTTTCTATCCTTTTTTCATTAAAGGGCAATTTGTTTAGGCGGGGGTATATCTTCGAATTCTTAAAAACATTTAATCCGTTAATTTTTCTTGGTGTTTTTTTTGTAGTGGGCATTTTTTTATCAGGCAGCTATTATAATAAAGTATTCCGCGATTTGGCAGAGTATGTTACCAATTTGTTTTTTTTAACAATATTTTTTGCATTAACCTATTATTCTCGAAAAGAAGAAGGTTTTTTTTGGGTATTTAAAAAAATGAGCAGGGTAATATGGGTAACATCCGTTTTTGTTGCAGTATTGGGTATTTCAAAGCATGTATTGCAGAATATTGGCTTTGATATTCCGTTTAATACCCCATGGGGTACTGCCATTAATGATGATAAGAATTTTTATGCACTATACTCTTTTCTTGGTATTATCGGGTTATACCCAAGGGTATCTAAAAGTGGGAGTTTTAAACATCGATGGGTATCTTTTTCACTTGTTGCAATTTTGATTGTAAATATTATATTTTCATACTCAACACGCTCTATCTTTTTGTTGGGACTTTTACTACTGTCGCTTTTAATAATCCAATTAAAAGCTGTATTCACAAAACATAATAGTAAGGTTCATGCTTTGGCTAAAAACCTTAGGGTAGTTACACTACTTTTAACACTATTTTTTGTTTTTGTTTTATATATATTACAAACAAATCGCTCTGTTACTGTCAATTGGGTGAGTTACTATTTGGGTTCCGGTGCAAATATTGAATCAGTTAAGCTGTCATCGTTACCTGAAAATATTTATCAATTTGAGAAATGGGATTTTGCGATAACCTATTTCCAAAATCAAAGTACTGTTGATAAAATATTTGGAGGAGGTTTTGGGTATTTAGAGGTCTTTGGGCAAGAATTTTATGGCAACAACAAGCATTTGGATTATCCACATAACCCAGTATTATCGGGTTTGCTGTATTCGGGTGTTTTGGGTGCTATTTTTATTTTATTTTTCTTGTTTGTTTCGTTTTATTATAGTGTGCTGTATTTTAAAAACCATCCACTATTTTCAATGATGTTATTTGTAAGTACAATGTTTATTTTTTTTAGCGGAAACAGCCTTTTTAGTGTTCCCATATTCTTGTTTCTATTCTCACTATCATTTCTAATTAGACATCAAGAGATTAGCGAACTAAAGTTTGTGCCTAACCTAAGCAAACCGGGCAGTAAGTTCATAAAAGAAGTTTTTGATTATTTTTTGGCAACTGTTTCAATAGTGGTTTTAACACCGCTGTTGCTATTTGTAATATTTATTGTTGGCTTTACCATGGGTTGGCCTGTGGTTTATACACAAACACGCATCGGACAAAACGGTAAACCATTTAAGTTGCACAAGTTTCGTAGCATGAAAAAGGTAAAATCCGTTACTACTGTTGCAGCCAAAGAGCAGAATAGGATTACACGTTTTGGAAAATTTATACGCAAATATAAATTAGATGAACTGCCCGAACTGTGGAATATTATTCGTGGCGATATGAGTTTTGTTGGTCCACGTCCTGATGTTGCAGGATATGCCGATGAGTTAAAAGGGGGTGATAGGCAAATTTTGCAATTAAAACCTGGTTTAACAGGTGCAGCATCATTAAAATATATGCACGAGGAGGTATTGCTAGCAATACAGCAAAATCCTCAGGAATATAATGATAAGGTTATTTTTCCTGATAAAGTAGTTGTAAACAAAAAGTATATGGAAAAATGGTCGCTATGGTTAGATTTGAAAATTATTGCTTTAACAGGAATTGGAAGAAGTATGCATGAAGATAAATTTTTGTAGCATAAGAGAATTAATAAAAGAATTATTAATTAGAATATTTATATTTGTTGTATAAATTAAAATTATGCGAATTACATTATTTCAAAGAGCTGTTTTGGTAAAGTATGCTAAATTAATTTTTGGTAATAATTCGCATGTATTTTTGTTTGGTTCGCGAATTGATGATAATAAAAAGGGCGGAGATATTGATGTATTGATAAAAACAGAACAAAAAAATGAAATTATCAATAATTTATTTGAAAAAAAAATAGAGTACCTGATATCAGTAAAAAAAATTATTGGCGATAGAAAAATAGATCTTTTATTAGATTCAGGTTTGTCTTCTAAAAAAAAGTTTATTAATGAGATTTATGAAAATTGTATTGCGCTATGAATGATGATAATAACCAAATAGTTAAAGAAAAATTAGATAGATCAATAAAAGTATGCTCAATTCATATTAAAAGATTAAACTTTGCAATTAAATCAATAAAAGAGTTGTTTCCTTTGAATGTTGAAAAATTTGAAAGTTTATCACAATTAAATATCCAAGCCGTTGATCAATTTATTTATAGATTTATTAAGTTGCAAGATGAAATAGGTACAAAAACTTTCAAGTTCTTATTGTTAAATTTAAAAGAGGATGTTGATGATAAACCATTTATTGATATTATTGCTCGATTAGAGAAATTAAACATAATAGAAAGTGAATCAATTTGGTTTCGCTTGCGTGAATTAAGAAATGAATTAACACATGAATATCCTGAAATGATAAATGATAGGATTAATGGTATTAATGGTTTATTTAAACATATTTCAGAGCTAGAATTGATATTTAATAATATTGTTTTAGTTGCTAAAAAATATAGATTTATATAGTTTCAAATACTATATTTAATACATAGAAAATAGAATGCAAGAAAAAATTTGGCTTTCGCCACCACATATGAGTGGCAATGAGCAAAAATATATACAGTTAGCTTTTGATGAAAATTATATAGCACCAGCAGGTTCTAATCTTGTTGGTTTTGAAAATGAACTGGGAAAATATTTTGGCATTCCTCATGTGGCAATGCTTACATCGGGTACATCAGCAATACATATGTCATTAATTGTGCTGGGCATTAAAGCAGGCGATGAAGTAATTGCACCATCTTTTACATTTTCTGCTTGTGTTAATCCTATTGTTTATCAAGGAGCTACTCCAATTCTTGTTGATAGCGATTTAGATTCGTGGAATATGAATCCTGAATTATTGGAAAAGGCTATTAAAGATAGGATTAGACTTGGGAAAAAGCCAAAAGCTATTATAGTAGTCCACCTTTATGGTATGCCTGCTAAAATGGGGCAGATTCGTAAAATTGCCGATAATTTTGAAATACCTATTATTGAGGATGCTGCCGAGGCTTTGGGTAGTGAATATCAAGACCAAAGATGTGGTTCACTTGGCGATTTGTCAATAATTTCGTTTAACGGAAATAAGATAATTACTACAAGTGGAGGTGGTGCATTAATATCAAAAAACCGTGAGTATATTGTTGATGCAAAATTTCTTTCAACTCAGGCTAAAGACCCCGGACCCCATTATCAACATTCAAAAATAGGATACAATTACCGAATGAGTAACATAATTGCAGGAATAGGCAGAGGACAATTGGAAGTTATTGATGCCAGAGTTAAACAACGACGTGCCAATAATGATTATTATTTTAGGCATTTAGGCAAAATTAAAGAGATTACATTTTTAAAGGAACGTCCCGGGGTTTTTTCAAACTTTTGGTTAACAACAATTGTAATTGATTCAGAAATTAAAAATAGTGAAGGTTTGCGCCTTGCCTTTGAGGCAGAAAATATTGAAAGCCGTCCGCTTTGGAAACCTATGCATATGCAACCTGTATTTGCAAATTGTCCTGCTTATGTCGATGGTACTTCCGAGACGCTGTTTAATAAAGGTTTATGCCTGCCCTCAGGGTCAAATTTAACAGATAATGATAGAGAAAGAATAAAAAATGTAGTAGTATCTTATTTTGGATAATTAATTAAATCAGTGAGTCTTTTATTTCAGAGCTTGTCCCGAATATCGGGAAACGTTAGTGAATTAAAATAATACCATTTGACACCCTGTCTGCTTGCAGCGGGGTAGTTCATTTAAGTTTTCATTTATAATAGAAACAAACAATTAAAGATTGCCATTTGCAATAGAAACATTACGCCAAAAGTTTGCATTTTAAATAGAAACATTGCACATTTAGAACAATTGACTTAATTAGATTTGAAATGAGATAATTTAGCCCCAAAGTGTCTGTCTGGCGTCAGACAGGGGCGTAATCATACAGCCTTGGGCAACGCTCAATGCATAAAGCATAGTACTAAAAGCGGCACAAGCAACAAATATGGTTTGAAAAAGAGAGGTTGCATGT
>CBDUWQ010000209.1:0-6540 GCA_965370965.1 uncultured Bacteroidales bacterium | reverse complement strand
AGTATTGTGCAATACGGGACTGTAATAGATTTTCATTTTAGATTTTTAGGTAATATGTTTATCCACTTGTTTGCACGAAGCTTGAAAACTTGAGGCTGAAAGCCTCTAAAACATAAGCGCAGGGCATTAATGTAGTTTTAGTAAAACGCAGCCCTGTAGGGGCGTAAGAGATGTTTGGGTAAACAAGTGGATATATATAATCCGCTTGCCGATTTAGGGATTAGTTATTTATTTACAAATTCTTAGTGGTTAAATTATAAACTTATGGAAAAGATTGAAAAATTCTCAGGGGTTTCTGATAAGCAGTATAAATTTTCTATTATTATACCCACATGGAATAATTTAGAGTATATAAAACTGTGTGTAAGGAGTATCCAAAAAAACTCGCATTTTAAGCATCAAATTATTATCCATATTAATGAAGGTAATGATGGAACTTTGGAGTGGGTAAAGCAGCAAAACTTTGACTATACATATAGTGCCAATAACATAGGTATTTGTATGCCTTTAAATTATGGGCGTACGTTAATGCAAACCGATTATTTTGTTTACATGAATGATGATATGTACGCATGCCCCAATTGGGATTTTGAATTGTGGAAGGAGATTGAAAAAGCAGATTCAAATATGTTTTTTTACTCGGCAACTATGATAGAGCCAGTAAAAACACATAACAGCTGTGTTATTGCTCCGGTAAGCTATGGTAGAAATATTGATACTTTTAATGAAGAAAAGCTGATTAATGAGTATAAAAATTTTGACAAAGAACACTGGAGTGGTGCTACATGGCCACCAAATATTATACATAAAGATATTTGGGACTTGGTGGGTGGTTACAGCATTGAGTTTTCGCCGGGCATGAACTCTGATCCCGATTTTTCGAAAAAACTTTGGCAGGTTGGTGTTCGCGATTTTAAAGGGATTGGTGCCAGCAGGGTATATCACTTTATGTCGAAGTCAACCGGTAGGATTGTGAAAAATAATGGCAGAAAACAGTTTTTGCTGAAATGGGGATTAACATCGGCAACCTTTACAAATTTGGTGCTGTGCAGGGGACAAAAAAGTGTTGGTTTATTGCAAGAGCCAAAATCCACAGAGTATAAATTGCAGTTGCTAAAAAGTAAAATTAAAAGGGTTTTTACTTTTTAGACCTCCTTTTAATTAGTGCTTGCCCGAAAACTCTGTCTCTGATAAGAAAGCTTCAATAATAAGGCTTTCGCAGCATTGAAAATCAGGAGTTTACTTTTCGTAAATGACTGATTGAAATGCAAGAGTAACGAAATTATTGGAGTTTTCTTGAGGAGACTAATTAGTTTTTGCTCTGCTTAAACAGAATCTCCTTCTCTTTTTTTGAAAGACTGTCGTATCCGGTTTTAGCTATCTTTTCAAGAATTTTATCAATGTCTTTTTGTCTAATGTTTTTACGCTGCTTATAGTCCAAATCGGTCTCTCCACGCTTATAAGAAACCTTTAAATTGCTTTTTGATTTAAACAGATTAAAAATACTATCAAGTGTTTTACCAAACCCTGTTGTTACATCTTTACCTTTTCGCAACTGGCTAATATAAAAATAGCCAAACAGTGCCCCTCCTATATGGGCAATATGCCCACCGGTATTTCCATCCATTAAAAAAACAATATCGAGCATAACCGATACCAATGCAA
This sequence comes from uncultured Bacteroidales bacterium, assembly GCA_965370965.1. Lineage (GTDB taxonomy): Bacteria > Bacteroidota > Bacteroidia > Bacteroidales > SZUA-534 > GH45. The sequence continues at coordinate 4,875 of CBDUWQ010000209.1, read as the reverse complement.
TATATTTAAGTTTAACAGGTCCTAAAAACATTAAATGTACCGTATAATCAGGCACATAAACTGCTGTTGCCACAACAATTGCCAGTACCGCAGCCGATGCCCCCAATGCAATTGAAAAAGGAATAGCCTCGCTAAAAGCAGGAAAAATATTGAATGATAAAATAAATATTGCAGCACCTGCAAGCCCTCCTAAAAGATAAACATTAAGCAGTTGCTTACCGGTAAGGTATTCTAAAAATATTTTGCCAAACCAAAAAAGCCAAAGCATATTAAACAATATATGCATAAACCCCTGATGCAAAAACATATATGTAAAAACAGTCCATGGTTTATAAAGCAACTGGCTTAAATCGGCAGGTACTGCCAACCACTGTAACAAAAAATTTCCCGATTCAATGGCAAAAAGCCCAACAACAGCATCAATAATTTTTATAGCCAAAAAAACCCCCAAATTAATGTAAATCAATCTAGTAAGCATACTACCATGTTTAAATGTATCTTTTATCTCTTCTAAAAGTCCGGTTCCAGTCATTGTTTATTTTTTTTAACCTGATTAATTCATAAAATTTGTCATTTGATTGATTATTATTGACCTGTCTGCCGCCAGGCAGGTTATTAGTATGTTACAATTATTATACTGTTTTTTTAATCATTCCTCCGCTGCCGCACGAGTCCCCGCTGCCGCAGGAGTTCTCTCGTGTGGTTTGTGAAGAACTAATAATTAATCCCTGCGTCAAACAGGCATTATGCAGGTTAAAAACGCTTAAAATTTCCTATCCCTTTATTATTCCAGTATTTTATCAATAAATATCCAAAAATCATTCCACCCAAGTGGGCAAAGTGGGCAACATTATCGCCCTGTTGGGGCATTACAGCAGCAAAAAGCTCAATGGCTCCATAAATAATTACAAAATACTTTGCTTTAATGGGTATTGGCGGAAAAAGCAGCATTAGCTTTGTATTTGGAAAAAGCATACCAAAAGCCAGCAATACCCCAAACACAGCTCCCGATGCACCAACCGTTGGAATGTTTAATTGCATATTATAAATTTGATTTGCCAATTCGGCACCCTTATTAATATAGGCTTGGTTATTAGGGTTCATGCTGTATGCCGAAAGAAAATCGTTAACCCATGCTGCCGGATGCGATAAATGCTCGCGAACAAGGCTAAGTAAAACCTCAGGCGATGGGGTATTGGTAAAAGCAATTATCTCATTTTGTAAACCTGTTAGGCTTAAATAGTTAACAAAACTATGCAAAGCTGCTGCACCCAAGCCTGTAACAAAATAATAAATTAAAAAGCGTTTTTGCCCCCAAACCTGCTCAAGCACTTTGCCAAACATTATTAAAGCAAACATATTAAAAAATATGTGGGTTATGCTGCCATGCATAAACATATGTGTAACAAACTGTATTGGCTTAAAATATGGCGATGCAATATTGTGTAGTGCCAACATACGGGTTAAATCAACACCAACACGGGGCAAAAAATAATCGGCAATAAATATTATAATGTTAATTATAAGTAGGTTTTTTATAACCGGCGGTAAATTACCTAATAATGAGGGTCTGTTTGAATACATTTTATTTAATTATTTTAGTTTTTTTTCTATTTCATCAATGCCAATTATTGTAACAATATTTTTACCATCAGGAGTTAAATTTGGCATTTGCGAAATAAAAAGCTTATCGTTTATATGTGCCATCTCCTCATTGGTTAGTGATTTGCCGTAAGGTATTGACAAAAACTTTGCCAACGATTCAACAATATTTTCGCGAACAGCCTCAGCAAAATCCTTTTCATTGTTTTTAACACTGTCAATTATCTGTAATATCCATTGGCTAATATCTTTATCAGGAAAATCGGCCGGAACACTATTTATAACAAATGCGTTTTTCCCAAAGTGTTCAACTTCAAAACCCAATCGGTTTATTTCGGGCAATATAGTTTTAAATAGCTCAGCTTCAATTGCCTCAATCTCAATTTTTTGGGGGTATAAAAGTTTTTGCCCTAAACCGGTTTGCGAACCCATTTTATAAATATATTCATCGTAAATAATACGCTGGTGTGCTCTTTTTTGGTTAATAACCATTAACCCTGACTTTACGGCAGTTATTATGTATTTACCCTTAAATTGAAAAAATTTACCTGATATATTATTCAAATCTTCTGTAAACGACTGCTGAACCGGCGGGTTGTTTTCAGGTATTGCTACATCGGGAATTGAATTTTCAAAGCCATTATAAAGCTGCTCCCAATTTAATGCGTTTTTTTCTTTTTGATAGGAAAAACCCTGATTTTTTTGTGATGTTTTAGGCTGATCATCAAACGGATTATAATCGGAGTTTACATTTATTGACGGTGGAACAACGGTTTCACCATTACGCAAAAGCGGTATATCAAAAGCCGCCTCTTGGTTAAAGTCAATACTGGGCGCAATATTGAATTTGCCCAACCCCTCTTTTACAGTTGCCTGTACAATAGGCCACATTGCCCTTTCGCTTTCAAATTTTATTTCGGTTTTTGTGGGGTGTATATTAATGTCAATGGTATCGGGGTTAACATCAAAATATATAAAAAACGAAGGCAGCATACCCGGTTGCAAAATATTTTCGTAAGCTTTTAAAACAGCCTTATAAAAATAGGGGTGGCGCATATAGCGGTTATTTACAAAAAAGAACTGCTCGCCGGCAGACTTTTTTGCATTTTCGGGTTTACCAACGTAACCTTTAATTTTAACCATCGAGGTATCCGATTGTATCGGAATAAGGTTTTTACTTGCCGCTTTGCCCTGCAAATTAACTATGCGGGTATGTATTTTTGAAGAGGGGAGGTTATATATTTCAACACTATTATGAATAAGCTGCATCTCAATTTCCGGAAAACCCAAAGCAATATGTTGAAACTCCTCCATTAAATGTTTAAGCTCGGTACTGTCCTTTTTTAAAAACTTACGGCGTGCCGGAACATTAAAAAACAAGTTTTTTACTGAAATATTAGTGCCATTCTGACAGTTGATTGACTCTTGTTTTTCAACCTTTGAGCCTGAAATACGAATTAATAATCCCAATTCCGATTCATGCTTTTTTGTTTTCATCTCAACAGTAGCAATAGCACCAATTGAGGCCATGGCCTCGCCTCTAAAACCCATTGTGCGTATATTAAACAAATCTAAGGCTTTGCGTATTTTTGAAGTGGCATGGCGTTCAAAGCACATGCGTGCATCGTTTTCAGTCATCCCGCATCCATTGTCGATAACCTGTATAAGTGTTTTTCCGGCATCTTTAATAATTACCTGAATTTTGGTGCTGCCTGCATCAATTGAATTTTCAACAAGCTCTTTTAGTACCGACGCAGGTCGCTGAACCACTTCGCCTGCTGCAATTTGGTTGGCTACACTATCGGGTAATAATTGAATTAAATCGGGCATTTATTTATTGTACTATTTAATGTTAGTATGAGAACTAATGCTTTTGTTTGTTTAAGTTATAAGTTGGCGTTTTTTTTGCAAAGACTATTTAGAGCCTATCCTTAAAGTCGAGAGTTTGAAATAGAAAGTTCGAATTCAAGCCCGCCTTAAGGTAAACCTGAACGAATTAGTCGGGCAGGGCGTGCGATAAATCTAAACCGCAGAATACTAGTGTATTTGAGGATTTGGATTTTGAGCAACAACCTGTCTGCCGACTAGGCAGGCGCAGAAGTCGAACTTTATAGACAAACTCTATTTATAAAAAAAGAAATAAAATATGAGCAATAACAAAACCAAAATAACAAGCAGCCTCATATTCGATTTCTTTTTATGCCTGCGGGTCAAAGTAATGTAGTTTTCCATCTCCTTCTCCTCGTTTCGGTATTGTTTACCTGCTTTTTCAGACTTTAATTCTTTTATTATTCGCCCTTCACGCTCCTTCCGCTTTTCGGCCATCTCATTATAATAACGTGGCTTAAATGAAAAGCGTTTATTTTTTGGTAACTGAAAAAAATTAGCCATAGTTTTTTTTGCTAAGGTATTAAGTTGCAGATATTATTAACTATCTCATGTGCCAGCCTTATTTATCTGGTCAAACAGACCCACTTGCCTTAAGGTAAACTTGTATGCCACAGGACAAGCCCGTATTGGCAAGCATAAAATTCAAAATATTTATGTCAGCTCCCTAAATTATCGGAACAAGCTAAGCTTGCTTCGTTTTTTGCCGAGGGTTGCTTTATCAAATATTAGTGCAAATATATTGTAATTATTTAAAATTAAGTATTATGTTTGCACCGCAAAAATGCAAAAAAAACTTTTTGCAAATGTGCATTATTTTAATGGGGCAAAAAAACAAAAATTATTAATAATTGTTTGTTATTAAAAAAAATTGTTTAGTTTTGCAGTCCGAAAACAAAATGCTCCGTTCGTCTAGGGGTTAGGACGCCAGGTTTTCATCCTGGTAGCAGGGGTTCAAATCCCCTACGGAGTACTTTATTAGTTTATTATTTAAGAAGAATTAAGATGGCAAATCATTTATCAGCAAAAAAGAGAATACGTCAAAGCGAAAAACGCAGAATACACAATAAGTATTACGCAAAATCAACAAGGAGTGCTGTAAGAAAATTACGGGCAACATCAGAAAAAGCGGCAGCTGAGGAGATGTTTCCTAAAGTAACTTCAATGCTTGATAAACTTGCAAAAATTAATGTTATCCATTTTAAAAAAGCTTCAAACTTAAAATCAAGCTTGGCGCTTCATGTAAATGGCTTATAAATAAAAACATAATTCGATATTATTAAACCCTTGGCTAAAAAGCTAAGGGTTTTTTGTTTTTATCAAATATTTAAACCTAACCTGAATAATTCATAAACTTTTTGAAAAAGCAGTTAACATATTGATTAT
>CBDUWQ010000208.1:0-6815 GCA_965370965.1 uncultured Bacteroidales bacterium | reverse complement strand
GCGACCCTCGGCGTGACAGGCCGATATTCTAACCAAACTGAACTACCACACCAAATAAAATATTGCTCTATTCTTAAAATATTTTTTATGCAAAGAACTCAAAAGGCTTTTAAACCTTTGTTTTTAAAATTGCGTTGCAAAAGTAGTTGAATTTTCGTTACATACAAGTACCAATATCACTTTTTTTTAAAAAAATCAAATATTAAAAATGATACTATAATTATTGTGTAAAATGTAGTATGTTACTTTAATTTTATCTAATAAAAACTTGCTAAATGAAAACTTTAGGAAATATTATTTGGTTGCTATTTGGTGGTATATTTATTGCAATTGAATATTTTGCAGCCAGTTTAGCCTTATTTATTACCATAATTGGAATTCCTTTTGGATTACAAACCTTAAAGCTGGGAATACTTGCATTATGGCCATTTGGAAGGCAAATAAAATTAGAACCAGGCAACCCGGGTTGCCTGTCAACCGTAATGAATATTATTTGGTTTTGTATTGGTGGGGTTTGGATTTGCTTGTCGCACATTATTTTTGGACTTATTTTTGCCATTACAATTATCGGTATCCCATTTGCAAAACAACATTTTAAATTGGCTTCACTATCATTAACCCCTTTTGGTCGTCAAATAATCAGTTAGTAATTTACTTGACTTTCATTCTATTTTTTTGTAACTTAGGAATACTTATTTATAAACCTAAATTATTAGTTATGAAAACAAAATATGTATGTTCGCATTGTAATCAAAACATCAATGTTGGAGAAGATATTGTTTTGGTTGCTAAAAACAAAAATGGTAAAAAGAGTCTGGTTTTTCTTCATACAACATTGGGAAATTATACCAGAAAGTTTAATACTGATTTTTTAATTGATGAGGGTGAATTAGTGAAATTTATGTGTCCAATTTGTCATTCAAACCTTACAAATAAAAAAAATAACCGCCTTGCAAATTTTATTATGATTGATGAAAATGAGAAAAGATTTAATATAATTATTTCTCAAATATATGGTGAAAAATGCACGTATAAAGCTATAGAGCAAGAGGTTTTAGAATCTTATGGAGAACATTTGGCACGTTATCAAAATCCAGATTGGTTTCTTTTTAAATAAGCATTTCTTTAAAAAATTAAATTATTGGTTTACTTATTAAATGTATTTAATTATTTTTGTAGTAATTAAGATATAATAATGTACCTAAATTACTATATTATGAAAGCAAAATATTTATGTCCAAAATGCCGAAATAGCATTAATGTTGGTAACCAAATTGTTTTAACCGGAAATACCAAAACTGGTTTAAAAGGCATTGTGATATTAAAAAGTGGGTTAGGTGATTATTGTACACTTTTTAGTGACGATTTTGATGTTGTTGAAGGCAATAAGGTAAGCTTGTCATGTCCTATATGCAGGGCAAAACTATCAACCCCAAAAGAAAAAAATCTTGCACAACTAATAATAATAGACGAAAACAATAACGAATCAACAATCCAATTCTCTCAAATAATGGGTGAAAGGTGTACGTATAAAATTGAGGGTGATAAAATTATACAAGCTTACGGCGAGCATCAAGAAAAGTATAAACCTGACTGGCTTGTGGACGACTTATAACCTGATTAATTCATAAATTTTCTCAAAAGAGTATTAAATATTGGATTATTCAGGATAAATAGTCTTTGCAAAAACATTACTCATCTGTAATTTCAACCATGCGACTCGTCCTTTCCTTATAACTAAATGTTTTAAGTTTAATGTTACCATGCACTTTTACCGGTTCACTATATAAAACGGAATTCGATGTTGGCACTGAACCATCGGTAGTATATCGTATTTCTAAACCTGGAAACACGGTATTTACATACAAAAAACTATCCTCAATTTTTGCACCCGGAGTAGGAATTCTATAACCTACTCCATTATTGAAATAATCTAATCGTGGCAGGTCAAACTGACCAATTGTATTGGTAAAATCTTGCCATGCCATTTCACGCATCGCTACCCTTTTTGTGTTATCTTCAATTTTTGCCCAATTGGGTTGCTGTGCCCATGCACGCTCGGCTAATCCTAATAATTTCGGGAATATTAAATATTCCATACGCTCCAAGCCCAAATTATTTTCGCTCCAAAGCAATCCTTGTATTCCAAGAATATTATTTTTACCGGCTAATGTAAGTTTCTGTAAGTTGTTTGAAATATCAGCACGGTTTATTTGATGCCCAAAGCGGTCAACCTCGGCACATTTTGTAATATCTAAAGGCGTGTATTCCCAAGGCTTTTTTGTATCAATAAAATTACCCCAATAGTATCCGGTTTCGTTAGGGTTTTTGTTGTATGCCAAATCAAAATAAAAATTTGTAACATTTGCCAATACAACATTATAACCTGCATTTGCCAATTTATATCCAATATCTTCAGCACCTGAATTCCATATATTGTTCCATACAAAAGGTCTTAAGTTTTTATCGGTTAATTCAAGGTTTGGTTTAAACCCATCACCATGCAATAAAGCTATCTCCTCCCACCCCGCAGCAATCAAACCACGCTTACTAAGTATTTCAGAAAATCGTTTAATAAAATATATCGATAAATCGGCTGTGGCATCAAGCTCTTTACTATTCTTAATAAGATTATTACATACAGGCGATTTTCTCCATACTCCTGCCGGAACCTCATCTCCACCAATATGTATGCAGCTTAAAGGCGCATTTGCATCATTAAACAACGCTACAATTTCATATGTTACTTTCTCTAAAAAGCGATAAGTCGATTCCATACCAACATTTACAACATTATCTGTCCACCCCTGCACCGATTTATACTCCGACTTATCATCCAAATCGGTCAATAAATACTCTTCTGCTTTTTTTGGTTTATTTAAATCAATATATTTATTATATCTAACTTGCATTGAGCGTATGGCCGCACGGGCATGGCCGGGCATATCAATTTCAGGTATAACCTCAATATGCCGTTTGTTTGCATATTTTAATATTTCAATAAAATCATCAGTTGTATAGTATCCACTTCCGTGAGATACAGGATTTGAACTACTGCCAAATGCCGGATATAAATATTTAGATTCATTTATGGAGTACCCCCTATAAGCCCCAAAACTTGTAAGCTCAGATAGTCCTTCAATTTCAACACGCCACCCCTCATCGTCGCAAATATGAAAATGGAATTTATTAAGCTTATAAAATGCCATAACATCTAACAGCCTAAGCACATTTTGTTTAGGTTGAAAATTTCGAGCTACATCTAGAAACATGCCGCGGTACTCAAAACGGGGTTCATCACTAATTGAAATATTATTTAATACCAACGTATTTTTACGTGATTCCCAATTTTCGATTGGAATTAATGCTATTAAACTTTGTGTTGCGTAAAATGCCCCTTTTGCGGTTGCTGCTTTAATACGAATTCGCCCCGATGTAATATCTAAATAATAAGCTTCAGACTGGTTTTTGCCTATTTTTGTTTTTGATATAATAATTTGCTTACTACCATTTTGATTTAACAGAATTTTACCTGTAAATACTGCACTAAGCTTTTCTTTAAGCAACTGTGCCTCATTGCTAAAACACTCGTCAAACTCAATATTAATAGTATCTTTTATAATTAATTGACCTGTGTTTTGAGAATATTTTTTTGGTGTGGGAATAATTGGGCAAAAATCCCTTTTTTTTAATAATTTCAAATTCCTATTCTTGACATATGCAACTTGAGGTGTGTAAATTGGCAGCTCTTCATTATTTGTTCGGTTTAAGTTTGTTTTTGGAAACTCACCAATAGTCAAACTACATGGTATCCCATTTTCCAAATCATTATCAAACACAATATAAAACCCAAGAGGCGCATCAGTAATATTTAATACCGAGCCGCTTGAAAAAACAGTTATTTCATATGATTGTCCACTCGTAATTCCTGTAAACCCATCTATAGGTTTTAATACCCTCAAATCGCCATTTACAGGCAATATTTTAACTCTTGACTTTTTATCGACTTTAAGTGTTTGAATATGATTAAAATAGATACTCCAGCCTTTTGCAGGTAAATTGGTTTTTGAGGTATTTGTTAAAGTTAATAACCATTGTGCCTCATCATTATCATTAACCAAATTTTGTTTTAACTGCCAATTAATATCTAATGTAGCGTTGTTGGTTTTATTGTTTTTACAAGCACCCAGTATTGATAATGCTACAATAATTAGTAAAAAGTATTTCATCTGTTTATAAATTTAACCTGAGAGAACACAGATAACGCAGAGAAATTTTCTTTAATCATTCTCTATACTATGTCATTCAAGCGGGAATGTTAAATTTGCTAATCATAGGTGTTTCATTCGTATTTTTTTTCACTATCTCCTACAGATAAATTCCAAAAATTGTTGGTAAAAGTTACTAACTAACTAACCCGTCCTGAGAATTCAGACAAACACAAAGCAGCAGCGCCATAAATCTCAGGATATTCAAGTTGAGAAACCTCTATTTTAAAATTTTTACGAATAATTCCAACAGGAAACTTTTCAATAACCATTCGGATACCGCTCATAAAAAACTCAGATGATTTTGATATACTGCCTCCAATAATTACAATTTCGGGCGATAATGTATATAATATATACAAAATTAGGTTACCGATGTGATTTCCAAATTCTTCAAAAGCAATAAGGGCATCGCTATCACCATTTTTTGCCTGAACAAATAAGTCTTTACCATTTGTATTATACTTATTTGCAAAAAATTTGCTACTACAATAATCCTCAAAAGTTGCGTCTAAATAGGGTATCAACCCAAATTCACCTGCTCCGCCAAATAATCCCGAATGTAGTTTACCATTAAGTACTATGCCACCACCAAGCCCTGTTCCTATTGTAATACCAACCACATTTGTACAAACCGACTGTATTCCAAAATAGTAAGCCCCAAGCGCAAAGCTATTGGCATCATTATTTATATATGCAGGAACATTATAATGGTTTTCAACTTCATTTTTTAATACCAAACCCTGAAATGCCGGTATATTATTAATAAGTCTTATCTCCCCTTTTTCAACATCAATATAACCCGGCACACCTATTCCAATTGCTTTAACATCTTTTGTCCATACCAAGTCAATAACCTCATAAAGTGTTTTTAGAATTTCAGCCACCGACCTGTTTGAGCCGGTATCTGCTTGAGATTTTTTAACAAGGGTATTTTCAACCAAACAACCGGCAGAAATGGAAGTTCCACCTATATCAACACCTATTACAACCTTATTTTGCATAATTAATAGTAATTTTATTAGTGGTTTTTATAATTTTTTATTTTGTTGTTCTTATTTTATAACCTTTTAAAGCGTAATATAAAATATACAAAAAACATGGGATACATATCCAATAAGCATTTTGGCTTCCGAAACTATCTTTCATAAAACCATAAACAGTAGGTATTAAAGCCCCACCAACTATTGCAATTACCATTAACGATGAGCCTGCCTTAGTAAATTTACCCAAATCGGTCATTGCAAGGGGCCACAATGCTGGCCACATTAGCGAACAACCTAATGCCATAAATGCAATAAAATAAATTGATATTGCAGCAGGAGTAACAACAACCATTATAGAGCCAAAAATTGCAATAAAAGAGAATATTTTTAAAGCAACTGCCTGACTAATATATTTGGGTATAAAAACTATACCGCATATATAGCCTATAACCATACCAACAGGTGCAATCCAAGCATACAGCTCAGCGTTGGGCAGTTTTAAGCTTTCAGCATAATCAACTAATGTGCCAAGTGAAACGGTTTCGACACCAACATATAAAAATAGTGCCAACACCCCCAATAACAGGTGTGGAAATTGCCAAATTGATGTTTTGCTTGCTGCATATGGGCAATCTTGAGCACTATCTTCATCTTCGCCAACAGCTTTTACCTCGGGCAGTTTTGCTACCAATGCAAAAATACCGAGTAAAATAAAAACACCTATTATTATTAAAAATGGAAGGTTAATATCTGTTAGCTGTACCTCATTTACACTTTTGCCTATTACAAGGGCTAAAAAAAGTGGAGCAATGGGCCATGCCAGTTTATTTGCTATGCCCATTATGCTTATTCTTTTTGCAGCACTCTCAATAGGACCTAAAATAGTAATATACGGATTTACCGATGCCTGAAGAAAAGTATTGCCCATACCGCTAATAAATGAGGCAATAAGAAAAAGCCAAAGGCTCTCAATTTTTGCCGATGGAATAAATAGGTAAAAACCAACCGCAAACATTACAAATGATAATGCCATTGTTTTTTTGTACCCTATTTTGCCTATTACAAGTGATGCAGGATAACCAAAAATAAGGAAAGCTGAAAATGTTGCAGTCAATACCATATACGATTCGCCCGATGATATATTTAACGATTGCTTTAATAATGGAATAAGATAACTATTTATTCCAAACGCAAACCCTATTGCAAAAAACATTAAACCAACTATCAAGAGTGGAAAAATATAATTATTAACCTTATTATCTACCGTTGTTGTTACCATATAAAAACTGTTTTATTATTAATGTTTTATTATTAAATACCATTATTTTTTAAGTATTACTACCAATTTCAGAACAACTAAACCTGTGAGCTTAATTTAATGAATATCAATACATAATACATGTTTTGTCAGATTTAAAGGTGATACCTTTATTGCGACAAATGCAATCTTTCTCTTTTAAATCATATTTATTGCTTGTGCCACTTTTAGTGCTATGCACTATACCATGGGCTTCATTTCGACAAGCTCAATGACCAACCCAAGGCTGTGTGATTACGCCCC
>CBDUWQ010000207.1:0-6972 GCA_965370965.1 uncultured Bacteroidales bacterium | reverse complement strand
CGGTTTTCAATAATGTATATATTGCAACAGCTTTTGGTGTTTTTTGGGGTGTACTTATCTTCTTTTTCGATTGGTATCTTGTGGCAAGTCTGCGAAAAGAGAACAAGGTTTATAAGGAGATACTTACAGCAAGTCCCCGCATTATTTTAGCCATTTTTTTAGCAGTTGTTATATCAAAACCGCTTGAGCTAAAGTTATTTGAGTCGGAAATTAACGGGCAAATTGAACAAATGAGCCAGCTTAAGTATAATAAATTCAAAGGTATTGTTGGTAATAGTTTCTCGGATATTGAAAAATTGCAAAAGCAGAATAATAATTATCAGGCAATAATTAATGGTTTTATGGTTCAGCGCACAGCACTTTTTGAACTAATTATTGAAGAGGCTGAAGGAAGGAGTCCTACTGCAATAGTAGGCAAAGGTTCTGTTTACAAAGAGAAAAAAAATGAATATGATAGGATAAATAAAATATATGAGGAAGAAAAAGCAAGACTATACCCGTTAATTGAAGCAAACAATAAAAGGCTTTTAGAACTTAACGCACAAAAGGATAGTCAATTGCAAACAGGCAATAAAGTGATGAAAGGGGCAACCGGTTTTTTGGCTCGCATTGAAGCCTATAATGCACTTGGTAATGAAAACAGAGGTGTTAAATATGCCGGCTTGTTTATTTTGTTTATGTTTATTTGCATTGAAACAGGACCAATGTTTGTTAAGCTTATATCAAAAAGAGGTGCGTATGATGAGCTGCTTGCATTTGAAGAGGTAAAAATAATGACCCAAGCCAAACGTGAAATGGTGCGTATAAATGAAAAAACCAATAGGATAATTGAAATTGAAAAACTAAAAAGTAAAGCCCGAATTGAGGAAGAGATTGAAAATAGTAAAGACTTTGCAAGGCTAATGATGGAGGCTCAATCGGAAATAGGAAAAGAGAGGATTAAAAAATGGAAAAAACGTGAAATGAAAATGATTGATGAAAATCTTGATGATTACCGACCAACTATTGATGATCTTATTGAAGAAGCGCGTATTGCAATGAAACCTAATTAAAGTTTGTCTATAAAGTCCAACTTCTGCGCCTGCCTAGTCGGCAGACAGGTTGTTACTCAAAATATAAATCCTTATCCCGCAGGTGCTTTTTGTTGGTTTTTTTTAAACCCTTACAAAAGCTACAGCGGGACTGCGGTTTAAATTTTTCGCACGCCCTGCCCGACTAATTTGTTCAGGTTTACCTTAAGGCGGGCTTGAATTTGAACTTCCTTGTCCAAACTCTCGACTTTATGGACAGGCACTCGTATCTACAATCGTAAATCATAAATTACAAAATAAAAAAGTATGGCTTTTGATGTGCAATTTGCCAAGTAAAATGAAAGATTAAGAGCAGAAATCTATATTGGACATTTAAACAGATAATCATATTAAAAAATTCACATAGCAGCAGTACCTAACTCACTCTTTGCGCATTACAATATATTTGAAAGGAAATTCAACAACATCCGATAACTCTTCACCAACCTCTTTCATGTCATCATCATTTTCGTCGTAAAACCAGTCAATGCGCATATTCAATCCTTTACTGTGTATTTCGTCAATCAATACTAAAATATCAAGAATAAATTTTGCCGATGATGAGTTAAAATAGTCAAACTTAAATTTGAATACTATAGGGTCTGTCTTATGTGCATCTCTAATATCATCACTAATATAGTTCTTAAAATCAACTAACCATTTCATAACCGGCGCAAAAAAACCTCGCACATCTTCCGGCCTAGAACAACCAGCTAATTCAAAGTTTTTATTAACAAAATCAAATACGATTTTTGGTGTAGCTATCGTTTCTTTAATTACTAATGGATTCATTATATTTAATTTTATATTTAATACTTATTAATTGACACAAGAATATTAAAGAATGTAAAATTATCTTCTTTTGAAACTAATTCATGCTTTATTGGCTGTTTTGAGTTGCGGGCAATCTCAATTAGTCCAAGTCCTGCACCACCTTTATCCGATATCATAGCTTTTGATATTGACTTTCGATACAAATTATTAAGACCATCTTTATCTAATGAGTTTACCAGTTTAATTCTTTTTATTAATGGAGCTACCTTATTGTTGTTTATATAATTACCAACACGTATCTCAAATTTATCAGAAATATTAGTTAATAAAAGCTCAACTTGGGCATGTTTAGAGCTATTATTTACTGCAATATTATGCTTATAGCTATTTTCTAAACATTCAACCAAAATAGAGTATAAGCGCTTTTGGATAAATGCCTCCACATTATAAGGTTTAAGTTTTATTTTAAACTGAAGAAGAATTTCTTCAATTGTTTTAAAAGCTAAAATTCCCTTATATGATAATACTATAGATGTTTTTTCTTGGGTCATGCTTAAATTGCATTTCAGAACGCAATCTAATAAACAAATTTATAATTAGGAAATGTATTAGCTGTAAATTCCACGTTTTAACATAACAACTTCTTTTTCTGATAAAAATCGCCACTTCCCCCTTGGTAAATTCTTTTTTGTTAAGCCTGCAAAATAAACGCGGTCAAGTTTTTTAACCTTATACCCTATATGTTCAAACATTCTGCGTACAATTCTATTTCTGCCCGAATGAATTTCTATGCCAATTTCTCGTTTATCAGCTTTGTCAATAAAGGTAATTTCATCAGCTTTTACAGAACCATCTTCTAAACTTATACCATCATAAAGCTTTTGTAAATCTTCGGTTTTTGCAGCTCTATCTAGGGTAGCCTGATAAATTTTCTTTTTATTGTTTCGGGGGTGTGCCAAAAACTCAGCTAAATCGCCATCGTTTGTAAGCATCAGCAATCCTGTAGTAGCCTTGTCTAACCTGCCTACCGGATATACCCTCACACTGCAACCTTTTTTTATTAAGTCAATTACCGTTTTTTTTGCATGTGGGTCGTCAAGAGTAGTAACATAGTCTTTTGGCTTATTTAAAAGAATATAAGTTTTCTTTTCAGGCATAAGAGGGGCATCATTAAATTTTACCTCATCGCCATATTTTACTTTTATTCCCAGTTCGGTAACCACCTTTCCGTTTATGGTAACAATACCCGATTCAATATATTTGTCAGCTTCACGTCTGCTGCAAACACCTGCATTAGCCAAGTATCGGTTTAACCGAACCTCTGTATTTTGTTTTGGTCGGTTTAATTGCGATTTTGTATTTTTTGTAATCCCCTCGCTTTTCTTTTTGTTTGGGTATTTGTTTTCTTTATTGTCATCAAAACCTTTTGTATTATCAAACTGTTTCTTTTTTTTTGATGAAATAAATTTTCTTTCAGAACCCACTTTACCAACATAGCTTTTGCTGCCTGTTGTTGTACTTTTATTTGTTGCTTTGCTTTTTCCTACTCTTTTCATAATATAACTATTGTATAGTTATTACTTTGTGCATATGCCTAATCTATGTGTCTTTACTGTCTATTAGTTCACAATTGGAGACATGCATGCAAAAATACTACAAATTTATAGGTAAACATTATAGATAGGTAAGTTTTAAGGGATATAAATATTTATTTTTTAGCTAAATAATTATCTTTGCATTTTATTTAATATTTGTTATGACACTTATAAAATCAATATCAGGAATTAGAGGTACCATTGGCGGTAAGCCCGGCGAAGGTTTAAGCCCAATTGATGTGGTAAAATACACAGCCGCTTACGGCGAATGGGCAAAACAAAATTCTTTACATGGCAATAAGCTTAAAATTGTGGTAGGGCGCGATGCACGCATTTCTGGTCCTATGGTATCTCAAATAGTAAATAATACACTAATTGCACTTGGTTTTGATGTTATCCATTTAGGGTTTGCAACCACACCAACTGTTGAAATGGCTGTTGTTGATTACAAGGCCGATGGCGGACTGATTTTAACAGCCAGCCATAACCCAAAACAATGGAATGCATTAAAGTTGCTAAATAACAAGGGCGAATTTTTAGATGCAAGCGAAGGCGAGGTTGTTTTACAAACTGCCGAATCGGGTTCATACATATTTGCCAATGTTGATAATATTGGTAAAATAAAAAATATTGACAATTACGACGAAAAGCATATTAACCACATAATTAATTTACCACTTGTAGATATTAACGCCATTAAGAATGCCGATTTTAAGGTGGTTTTTGATGGTATTAACTCCGTAGGCGGAATTATTTTGCCCAAATTGCTTAAAAAACTTGGCGTTAAAAATATAGTTGCATTAAATGCCGAGCCAACAGGTAATTTTGCCCATACACCCGAACCCCTGCCTGAAAACCTTACGCAAATATCGGAAGCCATGGTAAACGAAAATGCCCATGTTGGCTTTGTTGTTGACCCCGATGTTGACAGGCTTGCCATTGTTAATGAAGATGGATCAATGTTTGGTGAAGAATATACACTAGTGGCAATCGCCGATTATATACTTTCGGCTACAAAAGGAAATACGGTATCAAATTTAAGCTCAACAAGGGCTTTGCGCGATGTTACAGAAAAACATGGTGGCAAATATAGTGCGGCGGCTGTGGGCGAGGTTAATGTTGTAGCCAAAATGAAAGCTGTAAATGCTGTTATAGGTGGCGAAGGTAATGGTGGCATAATTTATCCCGAATTGCATTACGGACGCGATGCCCTTGTAGGAATAGCACTATTTCTTACCCAATTGGCAAAATCAGGTAAAACCTGCTCCGAGCTTAAAAGTGGATACCCCAAATATCATATCTCTAAAAATAAAATAGAGCTTACGCCTGAAATTAATGTTGATGTGGTTTTAAGTACGATGAAAGAGAAATATTCTCATGAAAATGTAAATGATATTGATGGTGTAAAAATTGATTTTGCCGAGGAGTGGGTGCATCTGAGAAAATCAAACACCGAGCCTATAATACGAATATATTCTGAAAGCAAATCGAAAGAAAAGGCGCAACTGTTGGCGCAAAAAATTATTAACGAAATAAAAAAAATTACCAAAATATAATGGGCAGGATTGTAGCAATTGATTATGGACGAAAAAGAACGGGTATTGCGGTAACCGACACTTTACAGATGATTGCAAACGGACTTACAACCGTTGCATCGGCCACAACCATTGATTTTTTGGCAGAGTATTGCAAAAAAGAGCAGGTTGATGCTTTTGTTGTGGGGTATGCAAGGCAAATGGATAACACCGATTCAGAGTCGATGGTGTATATTAAGCCCTTTGTTAAAAAATTGGAGAAACTGTTTGCCCATATGCCGGTTTACATGGTTGATGAGCGTTTTACATCAAAAATAGCACACCAAACCATGATTGACGGTGGATTAAAGAAGAAAAAAAGACAAAACAAGGCTTTGGTTGATACCATTAGCGCAACAATTATTTTACAGTCGTATTTAGAGCAAAAAAGCACAAGACTATAACCTAATATGTACAAGCCAGAAAAAAGATTGAGTAAGATTGATTATAGATTGAAGAAAAAAATTAAGCAATCTCATTCAATCATTTTAATCTTTTAGCTTTATTTAAATAAAATACTAAAAATAAAAGAAATATAGCATAATATGATTTTACCTATTACCATTTACGGAAATCCAATATTGAGAAAAACAGCCAAAGAAATTAATGAAGGCTATGAAGGGCTTAACGAGCTTATTAACAATATGTTTGAAACCATGTATAAATCGGAAGGTGTTGGTTTGGCAGCACCTCAAATAAATAAAAGTATCCGTTTATTTGTTATTGATGCCACACCTTTTGAAGAGGATGACCCCTCGGTAAAAGATTTTAAAAAGGCAATAATAAACCCCGAAATTGTTGAACATATGGGCGAAAAAAAATCGTTTAACGAAGGGTGTCTTAGTTTGCCCGGAATTAGGGAAGATGTTGCTCGCCCTACTAAAATAAGAATATTATATCAAGATGAGAATTTTATTGAACACGATGAAGTTTGGGATGGTATTAGAGCAAGGGTTGCACAACACGAATACGATCATTTAGAAGGCAAACTGTTTGTTGACCGCATTTCACCCATTCGTAAACGACTAATAAACGGTAAATTAAATGCTATTAATAAGGGCAAAACAATTCCTGATTATAAAATAATTCTTAATAAATAGTGAACAAAATATTAAAAAGGTGATTTTAACGTTAGAGACCTAACCTACATTATGCACAAATAAAAATTATGTGTTAATCAAGACGTAGAACTATAATGCTGTATATTATACTGCAAACAGTTTGCAACCTGCCCGAATAGTTCAGGCGGGCGATGAGTAACACAAAATTTAATTTGCCTTGGGTAAAAATTAAAAAAAATAAATTATTTTGACTTATTACTGTATATAAAGCGAATAGATATATTTTATTATTTTTTATGCATAATGCAGGCTAAAAGTAAAAACCATATAAGAACATAAAATAAAAAAACTTATGAAGTTATTAAGAACAACAGTTATGGTAGTGGTAATTTCAATAGCCATAAATTCGTGTACCACAAGTGTTAAAGAAAAACAGGTAAAAGCAATTAAAAACCTTGAGAAAGAATTGTTTAGTGCACAAACTCTTGACAAACAGAAAGGGTTTCATATGATTGATACCTATGTTAATTTTTCAAAACAGTATCCTGAAGATACCGCATCGGCAGTATATTTATTTAAAGCAGCCGAAATTAGCATGAATTTGCAATTAGGCAGTCAGTCAATTTATTATTACGATAAAATTTTAAGCAATTTTCCTAACTTTTACAAAGCACCAGAATGCCTGTTTTTAAAAGCATTTATTTACGAAAATCAAATGGGCAACCTTGACCGAGCAAAAGAGTTTTATACATTATTTTTAACAGAGTACCCCAACCACCCTTTGGCAAAAGATGCTAAGGCATCAATAAAATACCTAGGGAAAAGCCCCGAGGAACTGGTAAAAATGTTTCAGGAGATGAATGAAACCAATAAGTAAAAGTATATTTAGCCTTATTAA
>CBDUWQ010000206.1:0-7076 GCA_965370965.1 uncultured Bacteroidales bacterium | reverse complement strand
TTAAACTCCTTGAAAATTATTGCTACTTTGTAAACTGATTAGTAACAACTATTTATATCAAGCACAAAATACACCTTACTATATTTTAAAGAAATATCAATATTACAAGTTGTTAAAACCTATACCTACAGGATATGGTTGTGGTTATGATGAAAAAACTACGACAACAGTTGGTTTCTCAGAAACAAAAAGCAAAAAAGTAACAAAATCATTAGAAGTAACATATGGCTATACAAATGAAATGGGTGTAACAGAAGGACCGATTTCAGCTTCAAACACCCATAATTTTAGTTCTACTTTTGGTTATACAGAAGTTGAAGAAACAACAATGACCACAAAATATAGTACACAAAAAGAAATTACCATAACAAAAACCATATTGGGCGCACATATAATGTTTATTTTTCAGCTTTGTGAAAGATATGAATTATATAGAATGAACTCTAATTCATATATTTTAAGTTGGGACATTGTAAAAGATCAAGGAGTTGAAATTACTTCTTTTCCTCATAGTGAATTTACTATTGATAAGAAGAAATCTTCATCGCAAAAAGGAATGCTTTCAGTTACATATATTCAGCACGAACCTGAGAATTTAATTCCAAGGATGTATTCAAATTCATGGCCTGGGGATGTATCGGTAAGCTCTAAATATTCATCATCTTATGATGGTTGGAAAGCCTTTGATGGTGAAGATGAAAGTAGTGTGTGGTCACGTTGGATTTCACGACCTTCAGGAGCATTTAATGAAGAGTGGATAGAATATAAGTTTGATAAATCTGTTACAGTTAAGGGTTATAATATTACACCAAAAACAGGAAGGTGTATAAATAGAACACCTTATAAATGGAAGTTGGTAGCATTATATGGTAATGGAGCTTTTAGTACAATAATAGACAATAGATCTGGATATTCAATAAATGATTGGCAAAACTCATCTAGTAAGAATTTTACGGTAGCTGAGCATGTTGGAACAAATAAATATAGGTTAATTATTGAAGCAACAAATGGTTCTATAGTAACATCAATTAGAAAGTTTAAGATTTTTGGTAAAAGCGGTAGTTCATCTAATAAAAGTGGTTTAATAAACTTTGATAAACCTGAAGTTAAATTATCAAAAGAAGTTATCCATATGTTAATTTCACCAAATCCTTCAAATGGCAACATTAAAATAAGTTTTAAAGGGTTAAATAATTATGAAGTTCTTCCATTAACAATTGATACGATTCCTTCTAATGACAATAACTATCAGGAACAAATAATAAATGGCATTCCAATTAAAGTTTTTGATATTAGAGGTCAATTAGTTTATTCAACTATTTCATATGAACCTGAAAAAGAGATAAGTTTGAATTTAGAACGAGGGATTTACTTTATTAAATCAAAAATTGGAGATAATGAAGTTGTTCAAAAGTTATTAATTGAGTAGATTTGTTTAATAAAAACCAGTCATAGTTGAATGGCTGGTTTTATAAAATGTTTAGAGAAAATTTGTTTGTTATAAAAACAAAACACATGAAAAATACACTATCAATTACAGTGCTTCTGCTAATATTACTATTTTCATGTAAAAAGAATGAGAGTATAGTTTATGATTGGAATAAATTACCTTTTTCAAGCAACGTTGATTTACAGTGTATTGATATGCTTAATGATGATATAGGGTTTGTTGCCGGATATCCAAAAGTAGATTCTTTTATTATGAAGAAGGGAGTTGTCGGTGATAATCCTTTGTTAAATTATGATACAGTAATAATCGAACCTGATCTAGATTTTATTTATAACTATTTGGAGCGTACAGTACCAAAAAATACTGAACTATTTTTATTTAAAACAACAAATGGCGGTTATAGTTGGCAGCCTATAACTACTACGTTTAAAAGTGGAGTACAAGATATTGATTTTTTAGATGAAAATATTGGTTTTGTAACTACACAGCATGAGGGTGTGTTTAAAACAGTTGATGGCGGTAATACATGGGTAAAACTTTTAGGTAATTTAATTTATATTGGTGTAAGCACAGGTACATCAAACCCTTATAATAAAGTAATTTTTATTGATAAAAATAATGGGTTTGTATATAGTGATAAAAATCCGACTGTTCTTCTATCAACCAACAATGGAGGCGAAAATTGGACTTATATCTCTAATAAGTTTTCAAGTCAATCTCCCGGTTTAATAAAAACAAAGATTGATATACAAGCTTTTCCAAATTTGTCGGATACTGTATTTATTTATATCAATAGAAGTGTATATAGGTCAGCTGATTTTGGAGAATTATGGGAAATGATACTAGATAGTGCAAACTATTATAACATTAGTTTTTTGTCACCACAAATTGGTTATGCTACTTCAAGTGGTAATTTAATGAAAACTATTAATGGTGGTAATACTTGGACTAATAAATCAATAGTATCATCGGAGGATGAATTTATTGCTGTTAATCAGAATGATTTTTATGTTGCTTGTTTAGGAGGAGCAAGTAGAATTGTCAGACTTACCAATGATGGTCAAGACTATTATGAAATGACAGTTGAACCATCTGTTTGGTTAAATGATTGGTGCTTCCCCACTGAAAAATGTGGTTATGCTGTTGGTAATAATGGCTTGGTATTAAAGTATGAAAACAGAGATTAAATTAAAGGTTTTAGTATTGAAAAAATAGGCAATATTAATTCAAACCGCCTAATATGAAGCAACAAACAATTACTACTTTCTTAATTATTATATTTCTTTTTGTTTTTAGGTTATTTCTTGGCATCCAAATTAATTTTTCTCATGAGGATTATACGCAAATTTATTTAATTGGACTTGAAAATGCCTTCTCGGGCAAATGGTCATATTGGGGTCCTGATGTTGTGTGGTCAAAAACCCAATTACCGGGTGCACTGCAAGGTTTACTTGTAGGCTTGCCTTTAAGATTAACAAATCATCCATATTCTCCTATAATTGTATCTAATATTATTACATGTTTGGGATTGGTTCTTTTAAGTTTTTACGCTAAAAAGCGTTTTCCAAAACTCTCACTAAATTTTCTTTTAATTCTTTTTTTACTCTTTCCCTTTTATCTTTTTCATGGAGTTGTAGTAATTAATACTGCATATTTAGTTTTTACAGGTTCATTGTTGTTTATCTCGGTATTCGATTTGTTTATTTATCGCGATAGTATAATTCTTAAAAAACCCTCATACTATTTTTTTATTATTGGTTTCTCTATGTTTTTTACATATCAATTACATTTAACATGGGTTATGTATTTGCCATTTATTTATAGTATTGCTATTTCTTGAATGGAAAAGAACTCCCAAACAATGGTGGAAACTGCTTGTTTTTTTATTTATTGGAAGTATTTTATCTGGTATCACTATTCTACCAACTGTAATACAATATTTTGATGTTGTTTTTAATAATATTGAAGGAAATATTGCATTTAATCCTGCACGTGTTGGTAAAATATTCGACCTGTTGACTAGATACTTTACTTTTGCAACTTTTGATGTTACCCAAACCTATTTTTTTTATCAATTAGCATCAGAACAAAGTATTATTACTTCAGTATTACTTAGATTTTTAAAAATAATTGCAATAATTCAATTTGTAGTGTTTTGGATATCGTTTTATTATTTGAGGAAAAATATTTTATTCCGTAAAATATTCATTCTTTTTATCCTAACTCTTTTAATGGCTTTGTTTCTTTTTGTTATTTCAAATAAACATTTGGCTATTAGAACCTATATATTATTGTACCCTGTTCCTATATGGATGTCTCTATTTGTCTATAACTTTCTTTTTAAATATAAATATATCAAGATTATTTTATATTCATCACTTTTTATTGTTTTTGTAACATTTATTGGAGTTGCAGCAACCAATTATAATGCTCAATATTCTTTTAAATCAGTTGAAAATCAACTTAAAACTGCAATTGAAACAAAAACCCCAAATGAATTTGGTAAAAGGAGAGTATCTTTAATGGATAAATATAAGTAAGGTCTATTGGAAATAATTAGGGTTTGTTTTTTATTTGAGATACCCATATACTACAGTAAAATTATTTCAAAATTATTACCCAAATTCTGCTAAAAAATTTTAAATTTGCTCTGCTTTAAAACATTGTTATATGACAATGTTTTTTGTATTTCAGATAATTATAAAATTAATACATAAATTAAAATTATTATGACACAAAAAAAACGTGTTTATACTTTTGGAAACGGACAGGCCGAAGGTAAAGCAGATATGAAAAACTTGTTGGGCGGTAAAGGTGCTAACCTTGCCGAAATGAACCTTATTGGGGTACCTGTTCCTGCCGGATTTACAATTACAACCGAAGTTTGTGCTGAGTACAATACCTTAGGAAAAGATAAAGTAGTTGAGTTAATGAAAGCTGAGGTAGTAGCCGGGGTTGCTGTTACCGAAAAGGTAATGAATGCAAAATTTGGTTCTTCAAGTGATGGATTTCCTTTATTATTGTCTGTACGTTCCGGAGCTCGTGCTTCAATGCCGGGTATGATGAATACTGTACTTAATCTGGGGATGAATGATGAAACAGTGAAAATTATTGCAGAGAAATCGGGTAACAAAAAATTTGCTTACGACTCATACCGCCGTTTTATACAAATGTATGGCGATGTTGTTATGGGGGTTGAAGCCGAAAAAGGAGAGCATTGCCCATTTGAGCAGGTTCTTGATAGAGTTAAAAAAGATAAAGGGTACTCTTCAGATGCTGAAATGACCGTAGAAGATTTACAAGGTGTGGTTGAAGACTTTAAAGCTGTAGTAAAAAACAAAGCAGGTGAAGATTTTCCAACAAATCCTTGGGATCAATTATGGGGATCAATTTGTGCGGTATTCGATTCGTGGAATACTGAGCGCGCAATTCTTTATCGCCGTATGGAGCAAATTCCTGATGATTGGGGAACAGCTGTAAACGTACAAGCAATGGTTTATGGTAATATGGGCAATACATCGGCTACAGGCGTTTGTTTTTCGCGCGATGCAGCTACCGGCGAAGATCAGTTTAACGGTGAGTATCTAATTAATGCTCAGGGAGAAGATGTAGTGTCGGGAGTTCGCACACCGTTGGAAATTACTTTAATTGGCTCAAAACGTTGGGCAGAGCGCAACGGCACTTCTGAAGAGGTGCGCGTTAAAGATTTTGCATCGTTAGAAGAGTCAATGCCTGAGTTGTATAACCAACTTAACAAAGTACAGCAAAAATTAGAAGACCATTATAAGGATATGCAAGATATGGAGTTCACTATTCAAGACGGTAAACTTTGGATGTTACAAACACGCAGCGGTAAACGTACAGGTGGAGCTATGGTAAAAATGGCTATTGATATGTTAGACCAAGGTATGATTGACGAAAAAACTGCTGTTTTACGACAAGAGCCTAACAAATTAGACGAATTATTACACCCTGTTTTTGAGACAAGCGCATTAGCATCTGCTAAAGTTCTTTCAAAAGGACTTCCTGCTTCTCCGGGAGCTGCCACAGGTAAAGTTGTTTTTTCGGCTGAGGATGCAGAAATTGAAGCTGAAAAAGGTGAGAAGGTTATTCTTGTTCGCCGCGAAACTTCACCTGAAGATTTAAAAGGTATGTACGCCGCGGTTGGCATACTTACCGAGCGTGGCGGCATGACTTCTCATGCAGCCGTTGTGGCTCGCGGAATGGGTAAATGTTGCATATCATCTGCTGTAGGGTTATCTGTAATAGGTGGTTCAATGTTTTTTAATGGGGTTGAATATAAAAAAGGCGACTTTATTTCGCTTAACGGTTCTACAGGCGTGGTTTACGAAGGCAAAGTTGCCACTATTACTCCAACATTAGATGGAGATTTTGGTAGAATTATGGATTTGGCCAATAAATACACAAAAATGTACGTGCGCACAAACGCCGATTCGCCCCATGATGCAAAAGTAGCACGCGATTTTGGTGCTAAAGGTATTGGACTTTGCCGTACCGAGCACATGTTTTTTGAAGGTGATAGGATATGGGCTATCCGCGAAATGATTTTGGCCGATGATTTGGCCGGACGTAAAGTTGCATTAGATAAATTGTTGCCAATTCAGCGCAATGACTTTGAAGGTATTCTTGAAGCAATGGACGGATTTGGTGTAACCATTCGCCTGCTCGACCCACCACTGCACGAGTTTACTCCTAATGAGCCTAAAGCACAAGCTGAAATGGCCAAAAAGTTAGGTGTTGATGTGAAAGTTGTAAAAGAAAAAGTAGATTCATTGCACGAGTTTAACCCAATGTTAGGCCACCGCGGTTGCCGTTTGGGAAATACCTACCCCGAAATTACTGAGATGCAGGCTCGTGCTATTATTGAAGCAGCTTGTAACCTAAAAGCTAAAGGATTAAATCCTATGCCCGAAATTATGGTTCCATTAATTGGTACTGTACAAGAGTATGTAATGCAAGAGGAAATTATTCGCAGGATAGCTGCTGAAGTTCAAGCCGAAAAAGGTATTGAGGTTGATTTTATGGTGGGCACAATGATTGAGATACCTCGTGCTGCAATTACTGCTGACGAAATTGCCAAACATGCCGAGTTTTTCTCATTTGGAACTAACGATTTAACACAAATGACATTTGGTTATTCGCGCGACGATGCAGGTAAATTCTTGCCAATTTATATTAACAAAGGTATTTTAAAGAACGACCCGTTCCAAACAATTGACCAAACAGGTGTTGGGGTATTGGTTGAAATGGCATGTCAAAAAGGCCGTGCCGTTAGCCCTAAACTAAAATTGGGTATTTGTGGCGAGCATGGTGGTGAGCCAACCTCTGTTGAATTCTGCCACAGAACAGGGTTAGATTACGTCTCTTGTTCGCCATTCCGTATTCCTATTGCACGTTTGGCAGCAGCTCAGGCAAATTTAAGATAAAGCCTATTTTTGGGTATTTTATAATTAAACCTCAATTCTTTTTTTTGAATTGAGGTTTTTTTTAGTTGAGTTTTGCAGCTTAACAATACTAAACTTCAAAAAAACCATAATAAAATTGAATTGTACTTCAAAAAAACCATAATAAAATTGAATTGTACTTCAAAAAAACCATAATAAAA